>JALYNA010000157.1 GCA_030773455.1 Actinomycetota bacterium | reverse complement strand
CCGGCCGCGCCTCGGTGGCCTACCTGCCCGGCGAGCGGATCGTCGGGCTGTCCAAGCTGGCCCGGGTGGTGGAGATGTTCGCCCGGCGGCTGCAGGTCCAGGAACGCCTCACCGCCCAGGTCGCCGACCGGCTGGAGGAAGCGCTGCAGCCGCGCGGCGTCGGGTCGTGCTTGAGGCGGAGCACTTCTGCATGTCACTGCGCGGGGTTCGCGCGACGGGCTCCCGCACGACCACCTCGGCACTGAGGGGGCTCATCCGCGAGGACGCACGCACCCGGCAGGAGTTCCTGTCACTCACCACGACCCGTTCGGGCCCACCCTCGTGACCGACATCGGCCCCGGCCCGACGACCGCGGGTCCGGTACGCACCCTGCCTCCCAGGCGGTCGGTGTCCGATCCGCTGAGGGCCAGGGCGGTCGCCGCGGTGGGGCCCGCCGCAGGTTCAACGCCGCCGTGGTGCGCGTGATGGGCACCGAGCTGCTCACCGTGCGCCTCGACCTGGACGTCTCACCCCCCGCGGACGCGCCTCCCACGACCGGCCCGACCCGTCGCGCAGACTTCCGTGTCCTCGCCTCGCTCCCGCCCACATGACCCCTGCTGCTCCTGGCGGGGCAGCACAGCCGCGCACCATTCCGAGAAGGAACCATGCGACCGAAGGCGTCGACCCCTCAGGCCGGCCGGCCCCGTCCCGCCCGCCTGCGCGCCCTGCCGGTGCTCGTGCCTGCCCTGCTGAGCTGGGGACTGGCCGGGTGCGGAGACCCCGACGACGGCAGTGGCGGCGGCGGTGGTGGATACATCACCTCGCAGATGACCGCACCCTACGGACAGTGACGCGCCGACGCCGCTGAGCTCGGCACGACGACATCCCGCACGACCTGAGCACCGGCGTGTGGCGCTCGCTGGGAGGAGACGCTGCGTGGAGATCTGGATCAATCCCTCCTGCTGGAAGTGCCGGGCCGCCACCGAGCTGCTGGACGAGGCCGGAGCCCGGTACACCGTGCGCCGCTACCTCGACGATCCCCCGACGGTGGAGGAGCTCGACGCCGTCCTGCGCCGGCTCGGGCTCGAACCCTGGGACGTCGCACGGATGGACGAACCGCGAGCCGCTGAGCTCGGCCTGGCCGACCTGCCCCGTGACCGGCAACGCTGGATCGTGGTGATGGCCGCCGACCCCGTGCTCATCCAGCGGCCCCTGATCACGGCCGACGACGGCACGACGGTGATCGGACGGTCGGAGGAGTCGCTGCGCCGCGTGCTGCCCGTGACGGGGAACCCGACCTGACGGTCCGGTCGTGGTGCGGATCCGCGGCCTCACGGGGGCCGCGGGCCCGTGTGGAGTGCCCGGCCGCCTACGAGCAGCAGCGGCACACGAGCCACGCCGACGTTGCCCCGGGCCACCGATAGACCCCACCTACCGTTCTCCGCCCCCCGTTCCCGACCGCTGCTCCGCAGCCCCGCCCGATCCATCTCGCGCGCCGTCCGGCAGCGAGCCCGCTCATCCCCGAGGAGTACCCGTGTCTGCAGCCCGTCCCTTCCCGCGCCGCGTCGCCCGGCCCATGGCAGCGCTCACCCTGGCCCTGTCCGCGGCCACGCTCGTCGCCTGCTCGGGCGGGTCGGAGTCGTCGTCCGCACCGAGCCCGTCCAGCACGGCCGACGCGCCGTCGTCCGCCGGCTCGAGCGCCGGACCCAGCAGCACCGGCACCGCGCCGCAGGCGCCGTCCTCCTCGGTTCTGCAGGCCGGCGAGACAGACTTCGCCATCGAGCTGTCACAGACGGACCTGGAAGCCGGCACCTACACGATCGAGGTGGCCAACGAGGGTGCCGCGAGCCACGACCTGGTCATCGAGGACGCCGCCGGCGCCGAGGTCGCCGCCAGCGAGGTCATATCCCCCAGCGGGTCGGGGACCGTGGAGGTGGAGCTGCAGCCGGGCCAGTACGTCTTCTACTGCTCCATCGGCACCACCGCGCCATGGGTATGGAGCTCGCTGTCACGGTCGTGTGATGGCCGCAGACGGCAACCTCGGTTTCGCTGTGGGCCTCTTTCACCCTGCGGCGACGCAGGCTCCACCCCAGCGGCACGGCCGCGCGCCGACCGGCCTCCTGGGCGGCATCCGACGAGAGAGGCATGCGATGAGCGACACCTACGACGTGATCGTCCTCGGGGCGGGCTCGACCGGCACGAACGTCGCCTGGTACGCCCGGGACAACGGACTGACCGTCGCCGTCATCGAGCGCGAGCTCGTCGGGGGCGAGTGCTCGTACTGGGCGTGCATTTCCAGCAAGGCGCTGCTGGGACCCACCCACGCGCTCGCGGCGGCGCGCCGGCTGCCCGGCGCCGCCGAGGCGGTGACGGGCGAGGTCGACGTCGACGCGGTGCTGACCCGCCGGGACGGGTTCACCTCCCACCTCGACGACGCCGCGCAGGCACAGTGGGTCGACGGCATCGGCGCCGATCTCATCCGCGGCACCGGCCGGCTGGCCGGCGAACGCGCGGTGACCGTGACCACCGCCGACGGTGCGGTGCGGCGGCTGACCCCCCGGCGGGCCGTCGTCATCGCGACCGGATCCCGCGCCGCCAGGCCCCCGGTGGCAGGGCTGGGCGACATCCGGACGTGGAACAACCGCGACGTCACCACGGCCAAGGACGTCCCCGAGCGGCTGCTGGTCCTGGGTGGCGGCGCGGCCGGCTGCGAGATGGCCCAGGCCTACCGGCGGCTGGGCGCCCGCGAGGTGACCGTGATCGAGCGGTCCGAGCGCCTGGTCGGCCGGGTCGAGCCGTGGGCGGCCGAGCTGCTCGCCGACGCGCTGGCCACCGAGGGCGTCACCGTGCTGACCGGGAGATCGGTCGAGCACGCGCGGGACGGCCACGACGGGCCGGTCACCCTCCAACTGGACGACGGCACCTCCCTCGTCGGCGACGAGCTCCTCGTCGCCGCCGGGCGTACCGCCAACACCGACGACATCGGCCTGGAGACCGTCGGTATCTAGCCGCGCGGCCCCATCGAGGTCGACGACCAGCTCCGGGTGACCGCAGTGGACGGGGGCTGGCTGTACGCCGCCGGGGACGTCAACGGCCGCGCCCTGCTCACCCATCAGGGCAAGTACCAGGCCCGGCTGGTCGGGACATCATCGCCGGCCGGCAGCGCTCGGCCGGGGCCGACCACACCGCCGTCCCCCAGGTTGTGTTCACCGATCCCGAACTGGCCGCGGTCGGGCTGACCGAGCAGCAGGCCCGCGACGCGGGCATCGACGTCAGGACCGTCTCGTACGAGATCGGCTCGGTCGCCGGCGGCGCCCTGCTCGGCAACGACGTGCGCGGAAGGGCCCAGCTGGTCATCGATCAGCAGCAGCGGGTCGTCGTCGGTGCCACGTTCGTCGGGCCCAACGTGGCCGAGATGCTGCACGCGGCCACCATCGCCGTCGTCGGCAAGGTCCCCATCGACACCCTGTGGCACGCCGTCCCGGCGTTCCCCACCGTCAGCGAGGTCTGGCTGCGCCTGTTGGAGGCCGACCGCGAGCTGATCTGACGACGCCCCGGGAGCAGGCGGTCACGGCGCCCCGTAGACCTCGATCTCGGCCGCGCCGGTGTTGCCGCCGGTCGTCCGCTCGGCGTCGATCCGCAGGACGCGCCCGGTGACGTCGACCTCGTGGACGGTAACCGTGGTGCCGGCGTCGAAGGGGCCGAGGGTCTGCCCGTCGTCGACGGTCACCGTGAAGGTCTCGATGACCGACGTGCCGTCGCTCATCGACCGGCTCCGCAACGCCACCCCCACCACGCCGACCTGGCGGCCCAGGTCGAGGGTGATGGAGGCGTCGTCGCCGTCACCGGCGCTGGACCACTCCGTGTTCGGGTTCCCGTCCACAGCGTTGGCCGCGGCGTACGCGTCGGAGAACTCGGAGCTGACGTCGACGACCCGCGCGCCCAGGGCCACGTTGTCCCCGGGGGTGGCGACGGCGGTGGCCGGAGGGGTCCGGAAGGTCCTGAGCTCACTGCGGTAGAGCTTGCCGTCCGCGCCGGACCCCTGCACCCGATAGAAGTACTCGGTGTCGGGTTCGAGATTCCGCATCACGGCGGCGTGGTCGGTGTGCGCCCCACCGCCCATGTCGTCGTCGGTGGCGATCCCGTCGCCGAGGGACTCGTCCCGGCCGAACACGACCGCGCAGGCCATCTCCCGGTCGGTGACCACCCGTAGCGTGGCAGAGGTGCCCGACAGGTCGGGCTCGACGACCGGGTCCTCGACGAACACCTGCTCGGCCGCCCGGACCTCCTGACCGGCAGAGCCGGCACCGCCGCACCCGGCGAGCAGCAGAGCGACCGCCGCGGCGGGGAGCAGCCGCCCCAGGCGCTCACGGGGGCCCAGGGCCGGCGTCCGCCGCCGTCCGCCCGTCCCGGCACGGGCCGCGCGGTGGTCGTGACGTCCCTGGGACACCGGGGTCAGGACCCCGACTCGCAGTACCGCTTGAGCCCGCGGACCCCGTCGGCTATCGCCGGCCCGAGCGTGTCGGCCAGCTCGTCGGGTTCCACCTCGGTGCTGTAGAGCACCAGGCTGCGGCTGTCGTCCAGAGCGATGACGTCGATCGTGCCTAGGTGGGACTCGGCCGGTACTCCGCCGCCGATGATGCGGTACTGGAAGCGGTGCAGGTCGCCGTCGTCGGTGACGACCTCCTCCTGCAGCGGGATCCCGCCTTCCAGCTGGCAGTGCCGTTCGTTCCCGGTCAGGGACGACGTCAGCACGCTCGGGAACCACTCCGAGATGCGGCCGGCGTCACTGACGACGGACCAGACGTGCTCGACCGGGCGGTCGATGGTGATGTCGCTGCGCAGCGTCGCCATGGGGGTTCCTCCTCGGGTGCCGGGGGAGCCGGCATGGGGCAGGCCCCCACGTCGGTGCACGGCCGGTGGTCGCGGTGCCGGCTGCTGCTCCGCGAGGCATGATCGCCCATCGGGATCCGCGGTGCCGGGTGAGTGTCAGCCAGGTGACCGAAAGGCATCCGGCGGGTCAGTCCGCGGGCGTCGGCCCCGTCGGCGGGGGCTCCGGCCGGTTCGGCACGGTGGCGCGGAGTCCGGCCCAGCCCGCGACCGCGGCGGCGACCATCAGGGCCGCGCCCAGGTAGTAGACGGCGCGGATCCCGAGGAGGTCGGCGAGCAGTCCACCCAGCAGGAGCGAGAGCAGCCGGCCGGTCTGCCACAGCATGTCGAACCCGGCGAACACCCGACCGCGCACGCGCTCGGGTGTCTCGGCCTGCAGCAGCGAGTTGAAGGTGACCGCCCCCGTGGAGGTGGCCAGACCGTAGGCGACCAGGGCGGCCGCGGCCGAGGCCAGGCCGGTCACCGTGGCCAGGACCGCGTCGACGGCCGCACGCAGCACGAAGGGTCCCAGGACGTATCGCGCTCGGCGGGGATCGTCGGTTCCCCTGGACAGCAGCAGCGGCCCGGCCGCGGCGCCGATCCCGATGGCGCCGAGCAGGACGCCGAAGTCCTCGGCTCCGAGACGCAGGTGCTCGCGGGCCAGCACGACCAGCAGGGCTCCGGTCGCCCCCGCCGACAGCGCCCCCAGCAGCTGCGCGCCGGCCAGTGCCCGTAGGACCCGGTGGCCTGTGATCGCTTCGATGCCTTCCCGGGCCTGGGCGTACCAGGGCCGGCGGGAGACCGGCGTCGAACCGGTGGGCACCCGCAGCCGGCCGAGCACCAGCGCCGAGACCAGGTAGCTGGCGGCGTTGATCCAGAACGCCCAGGTGTAGCCGAGTGCGGCGACCACGACCCCGGCCAGCGGTGCCAGCACGATCTGGGAGAGGACCGCAGCGGTCCACAGGCCGCTGTTGGCGGCGACCAGCTCGCGCTCCCGGACGAGGGCCGGCAGCACCGACGAGGCCGCGGGGTTGAAGAAGACGGCACCGGCGGACAGCCCGACGGCGATCGCGTACACCGCCGGCACGCTGTCGTCCACGAACGGCAGTGCGAAGGCCAGCAGCGCGCGGGCCAGGTCCGCCGCGATCATCACCGGGACCCGGGGCAGCCGGTCGACCAGCGCACCGGCCACCGGGGCGAGGGCGAGCACCGGCAGGATCTCGGCGAGCACCACCCCCGAGACCCCGAGGCCCGAGCCGGTCAGCGAGTGGACGAGCAGCAGGAGCGCGACGGTGTTGAAGGCGTCGCCCCACTGCGACACCGTCCGCGCCATCCACAGCTGCCGGTACGGCTGCTGCCGCAGCAGCCGCGTGAGCGAGCTCGGCCGGGTCGTCGGGCTCACAGCTCGAGTGCCTCCGTGGCGGTGAGGTAGCCCTCGCTGTAGCTGGGGAACTGAGCGACCTGCTCACGCAAGACGTCGATGGGCACGCCGGCGCGGATGGCCAGAGCTGCCTCGTGGATCCACTCGCCCGCCTGTGGGGCGACGGCCCAGGCGCCGACGAGGACACGACGATCGATGTCGGCGAGCAGCCCCAGGTGCCCGCGGGGGTCGCGCTCGTAGGTCCACGGCCGGGCCAGGCTCGCGGCGAGGTCGACCTCGGCCGCAGTGGTGCGCAACCCCTGCTCGTCGGCCTGCACCCGGGTGAGGCCCACGGCCGCGACCTCCGGGTCGGCGAAGACGACCCGCGGGATGCCGTCGTAGTGGGCGGGGCGCGGCCGGCCGAGGATCGCGTCGGCGACGATGCGGCCCTGGTACTTCGCGACGTGGGTGAACGGCATCACGGCGGTGACGTCGCCGATGGCCCAGACGCCGTCGGCGGCCCGACAATGGTCGTCGACTTCGATCTCGCCACGCCGCCCGAGCCGGACCCCGGTGGATTCCAGGCCGAGCCCCGCCGTGCGCGGCGCCCGTCCGGTGGCGAGGACGACGACGTCGCCGCGGACCTGGCTGCCGCCGTCGAGCTCGAGCACGCTGTGCGCGCCGTCCCGGCGTGCGCGTGTGGGGGTGCTGCCGGTGCGGACCTCGACGCCGGCGTCCTGCAAGGCGGTCTGCGTCAGTTCGCCGACGCGGGGCTCCTCGCGGCCGAGCAGTCGCTCCCCCCGCTGGACGAGGACGACCTGCACGCCGAAGCGGACGAGGAACTGCGCCGTCTCGACGCCGACCGCGCTGCCCCCGACGATGACCACCCGCTCGGGTAGCTCGTCTGCGGTGTAGGTCTCCCTGTTCGTCCAGACCGTCACCTCCCGGAGACCCTCGATCGGCGGGATGACGGCCTCCGACCCGGTGGCCAGGACGACGTGGTCGGTGGTCAGCTGCTCACCCCCGACCTCCAGGCGACCAGGGGCGAGCAGCCGCGCCTCGCCGCGCAGCACCAGCGCCCCCTGGTCGGCGTAGCCCCGGACCTGACCGGAGTCGTCCAGGTGGCGGGCCATGTAGTCCCGGTACTCCCGTGCCTGCGCCCAGTCCAGCCGCGCCCCGTCCACGCCGGCGGCACGGTCGACGTCCCCGGCGGCCTCCGGTGGCCGCAGCACGGTCTTCGAGGGGATGCACGCCCAGTAGGCGCACTCACCGCCGATCAGCTCCCGCTCGACCACCGCGACCCGCCTGCCGGCGGTCAGCAGGCGGCTGGCGGCCACCTCACCCCCCGGGCCCATCCCGATCACTGCGACGTCCACGTGCTCGGTCACGTACTCCTCCTCGGACAAGCGGTTTCGGCAGGGTCAGGCGCAGCAGGAGGTGGGCAGCTGGTCGCGGAAGAGGCCGGCGGCGATCCGCAGGCTCTCGGCCATCGTCAGATAGGGCGCCCAGGTGTCGGCGATGTCGTCGACGGTCATGCCCGCCTTGATGGCGTAGGTGGCCGCCAGCATGAGCTCGCCCGCGCCGTCGGCCAGGGTATGCACACCGAGCACCCGTCCGGTGTCGGCGTCGGCGACCAG
>JALYNA010000156.1 GCA_030773455.1 Actinomycetota bacterium | reverse complement strand
CCCTGGCCCGCGCGCACCTGCCGCGGAGCGCCGGCGCCGCCGCGGGCGCCGTAGGAGTCGCCGTGCCGCCCGGGCCGGTCCTTGGCCGCCCGCACCCGGCGACCGTCGTCCTCGTCCTCGTGGTCGTGGTCGTGGGTGTGGCCGCCGTGGGTGTGCGAGCCGTGCGCGTGGGTGTGCCCGTGGTCGGAGTCGTGGCCGAGGGACGCCGGCACCGTGGCGTTGGGGTCGACCAGCCGGGGCAGCGCATCCCGGGAACGCTGCACGTCGCGCTCGTACTTGGCGACGACGGAGACGGTGTCGCCGAGCACCTGCGCGTCCAGCTCGCTCACCCCGAGGGCGGCGAGGGTGCGCGCCCAGTCGATCGTCTCGGAGATGCTCGGGGCCTTGCGCAGGTCCAGGCCGCGCAGCCCGCGCACGATCTGGACCAGCCGTTGCGCCGCGGCGTCGTCCAGGCCGGTCTGCTTGGACCGCAGGATCTCCAGCTCCCGGTCGGCGTCGGGGTACTCGAGGAACAGGTGCAGGCAGCGCCGCTTGAGCGCCGCGGAGAGGTCACGGGTATTGTTCGAGGTCAGGACGACGTAGGGCGGCGCCTCGGCCACGAACGTGCCGATCTCGGGCACCGACACCTGGTACTCGGCGAGTATCTCCAGCAGGACCGCCTCCAGCGCCTCGTCGGCGCGGTCCACCTGGTCGACCAGCAGCACGACGGGCTCCGGCGAGCGGACGGCCTCCAGCAGCGGGCGCGGGGCGAGGAACCGCTCGTTGAAGAAGGCGCTGTCGGCCCCGGCGATCCGGTCGACGGCGTCCTCCAGGGAGGAGGTGTCCTCCAAGAGCTCGGCGGCCTTGTCCCGCAGGATCTGGGTGTAGAGCAGCTGCTTGCCGTAGTCCCACTCGTAGAGGGCCTTGGTCTCGTCCTGGCCCTCGTAGGACTGCAGGCGCAGCAGCCGGCGCCCGGTGGCGGCGGCCAGCGTCTTGGCCAGCTCGGTCTTGCCGACCCCGGCCGGGCCCTCCAGCAGCAGCGGCTTGGCCAGGCGGGACATCACGAAGGTCGTCGTCGCCAGCCGCCGGTCGGCGATGGAGCCGTGCTCGGCGAAGGCGCGAGCGACGTCGTCGGGGGACTGGAAGTCCGAGGCGGGGACCTCGTCGGCGGGTACGGGCTGGACGGTCACGCAGGGGCTCCTCGGTGAAAGAGGTGGGCCGGGTCAGCTGAGGAGGTCGTCCAGGTCGCCGGTCATGCAGTGCTCGACCACCGGGTGGACGGTCTCGAAGGTGCACTCCTTGGCGTTGCCCGCGGTGCAGGCGTCACCGAGGACGTGGTGGGTGATCCGGTCGACGTCCTTGTCGTCGCCGGTGATGACCGACGCGTTCTCGTAGAACTTCGTCGGGCCCTGACCCAGCCGGTTCTTCGAGTAGCTGTCCTGGGTGACGTCGACGAACTTCTCCGGGATGCCCACGTCGCGCAGCAGCCGGATCGACGCGGCCAGCGCCGCGTCGGCGGCCTGGACGTCGGTCATCCCGTGGGTGTCCACGCCCATCGCCCGGGCGATGTCGGCGAACCGCTTGTACTGGGTGGGCATGTTGAACGCCCACACGCGGGGCAGCGCGACGGCGTTGTTCAGCCCGTGGTGGGTGTCGTAGAAGGCGCTCACCGCGTGGCTGATCGAGTGGATGATGCCGAGGCCGCCCGAGTTGAACGCCTGGGCGGCGATGTACTGGGCGTACATCATCCCCTGGCGACCGCCGAGGTCCTGGCCGTTCCACACCGCCTGGCGCAGGTGCTCGGACGTCAGCTTGATCGCGTACAGGGCGTTGCCCAGCGACGGCGGGAAGTCCAGCCGCGAGACGTAGGGCTCACTGGCGTGGGCGAGAACGTCGAAGCCGCACTGGGCGGTGTAGTCGACCGGGCAGTCGTAGTAGAGCACCGGGTCGTCGATGGCCAGCGTCGTCACCGAGGTGTCGTCGAAGGCGACGTACTTGTGCGGGTTCTCCGGGCCGGTCGTGGTGTCGGTGATGACGTAGGCCCAGCTGGTCTCCGAGCCGGTGCCGGCCGTGGTGGACACGGCGATGTGCGGCGGGTTCTTCGGGTTCTCCGACTGGTTGAAGCCCTCGAACTCGTTGACGCTGCGGCCGTCGTGGGCCACTGAGATGCGCGCGCCCTTGCAGGCGTCGTGGCTGGACCCGCCGCCGATGGAGACGAAGCTGTCGCACTCGTTCTCCAGGTACATCGCCACGGCGTGCATGACGTTGTAGTCCTTGGGGTTGGACTCCACCTTGTCGTAGACCACGACCTCCAGGCCGTGGTACCTCATCGACTCGGCGATCTTGTTGACGACGTTGGTGCCGCGCAGGCCCGACGTCATGATCAGCGTGCGCTTGAAGCCCAGCTTGAGGGCCTCCGGTCCGATGATCTCGTGCGCGCCGGGGCCCATCAGGGCGCGCGGGAACGGGTGGAACTCCTTGATGGGGAAGGGCTTGAGGAGTTCTTCGACCTGCATGGTTGGGGTCCTTCCTGCTGCCTGCGGGGAGCCGTCGGCGCGGACCGTACGAGCGGCGTTCGCCCCCGCGGCAGGGGTGCGGCGGAGGAACCGGCCGTCCGGAGGAGCAGGTCGGCCCACCCGGTGAGGTGCCCCTGCCCGACCGGAGAGGGGCCGCCGGCGCGGCGAGATCGCCGATCTCGCACGCTTCCGGCCGCGGATCCGTGCGAGACCGCCGATGTCGCCGGCAGCAGGCGGTGGGGACGGCGTCAGGCGGGCGGCGTGCGCAGACCCGGGAAGCCTAGGGCGAGCTGGTCGAAGGCGGCGTGCAGGGCCGTGGCCAGCGTGGTCGTTCCGTCGGCCAGCCAGACCTCGAACGCCGTCGTGGCCGCCGCCCGCGTGCTGGTGGCGACCAACCGGGGGAGCAGTGCGGCGGGGGTCTGGCCGGTGCGGCGGGCGACGTGCTCGGCGACGACCCGGTCGACGTCGGCGTAGCGGACCTGGGAGTGGGCCTGCAGCGCCGGCTCGCCGAGGATGAGCGCCATGCGCTGCCGCAGGATCGGCAGGTCCTCGGCCGCGTAGTCGTTGACCTCCACGTACGCCGCGCAGATCGAGGCCAGCACCGGCTGGTCGGGGCGGCTGGCCGCCAGCAGCCGCTCGAGCCGGGCGACGTGCGCCCCGAACTCGCCCCACACCGCGTCGGCCTTGGTCGCAAAGCAGCGGAAGAACGTGCGCCGGCTGATCCCCGCGGCGTCGGCGATCTCGTCGGCGGTGACCTGCTCGAAGCCGGTCCGCGTGAACAGCTCCAGGGCGGCTTGCTGGACGCGGGCGCGGGTGTCGGCGCGCACGTCCGCAGGCCCTTCGGTCACGGCCCCATCTTGCGTCACCGGCGTGTGGGGGACGGCGCGCAGCGTCGCCGACCGGTGTTGCCGGGTGGCACTGGGTGTCACTAACGTCCCCGCCAGCGTAACCCGGATCACAGGAGGCGCCATGCCCGAGACCGACGACACCCAGGAAGCCAGCATCCCCGCGGTCGAGGAGGCACTGGTCGAGGAGTCCCTCGTCGAGGAGGTCTCCATCGACGGCATGTGCGGGGTGTACTGATCGACGCTCCCGTCGCGGCGCCGGCCGAGCCCACGAGCGAGGCTGGCGCCGCAGCACCGTCGGGCTTCGGCGCTCCCGCTCCCGCCCCGTCTCCTGCTGACTTCGACCCGTCGCTGCCTTGGCGGCGGGCCCGGTCCGTGGTCCTGCGCCCGGAGCCCTTCGGCGCGCTGGTCTACCACTTCGGCAACCGGAAGCTGTCCTTCCTGAAGTCGAGGACGCTGGTCACCGTCGTCCAGACGCTGGCCGACCACCCCAGCGCCGATGCCACCCTCGTCGCGTGCGGGGTCCCCGACGCGCAGCACCCCGCCTACCGCCGGGCGCTGGCCGACCTTGCGCGTTCGCAGATGATCGAGCTCCGGGAGAGCACCGCATGACCGCCGTCCTGCCGTCCCGACCCCCTGCGCAGCGTCCCACCGGCGGGCGCCTCGTGGACCAGTTCGAGTACGGGCTGGACGCGCCGATCTGCTTGACCTGGGAGCTCACCTACGCCTGCAACCTGGCGTGCGTGCACTGCCTGTCCTCGTCCGGACGGCGGGACCCGCGCGAGCTGTCCACTGCCGAGGCCGAGGCGGTCATCGACGAGCTGCAGCGGATGCAGGTCTTCTACGTCAACGTCGGCGGCGGCGAGCCGACCGTCCGGCCGGACTTCTGGCACCTGCTCGACTACGCCATCGGCCACGACGTGGGCGTCAAGTTCTCCACCAACGGGATCAAGCTCGACCGCGCCCGGGCCGAGGAGCTGGCCCGCACCGACTACGTCGACGTACAGATCTCCCTGGACGGTGCGACCGCCGAGGTCAACGACGCCGTCCGCGGCACCGGCTCCTTCGCCACGGCCACCCGGGCGCTGGAGAACCTGGCCGAGGCCGGGATGCGCGACTTCAAGGTGTCCGTCGTCGTCACCCGGGAGAACGCCGGGCAGCTCGACGAGTTCAAGGCGCTCACCGACCGCTACGGCGCCCAGCTGCGGATCACCCGGTTCCGGCCGTCCGGCCGCGGCGCCGACGTCTGGGACCGGCTGCACCCGACGCAGGCCCAGCAGCGCGAGCTCTACGCGTGGCTGCTCGCCAACGGGGAGCAGGTCCTCACCGGGGACTCCTTCTTCCACCTGTCCGCGCTCGGCGAGGCACTGCCCGGCCTGAACCTGTGCGGCGCCGGGCGCGTGGTCTGCCTCATCGACCCGGTGGGCGACGTCTACGCCTGCCCGTTCGCCATCCACGAGAACTTCCTCGCCGGGAACGTCCGCGACGAGGGCGGCTTCCAGCGCGTCTGGCAGTCCTCGGAGCTGTTCGCCGACCTGCGCAACCCGCAGACCGGCGGCGCGTGCACGAAGTGCGCGCACTTCGACTCCTGCCGCGGCGGCTGCATGGCGGCCAAGTTCTTCACCGGCCTGCCGCTGGACGGCCCCGACCCTGAGTGCGTGCAGGGCTTCGGCGAGAGCGCGCTGGCCGCGCGCGACGCCGGCCTGGCAATCCCGCGGAGCCACCTCGACCACTCGCACACCGGTCCCGTCCGTGGCCGGCCGACGCTGCTCGGCATGCCGTCGATCCCGGCCAGGATGTGCGACGAGTCCCCGCTGGCCGGAGCGGACCCGCACTGAGACCAGATACCACCCGGGCTCACCCTCCGGCCGTGTCCACGCTCGCCGGCTCGACGTGGCCGGAGCTTCCCGAGGCCCCGCTGCTCGTCGTTCCGCTGGGCTCGGTGGAGCAGCACGGCGCCCACCTGCCGTTGACCACCGACACCGCAGTCGCCTCCGCCGTCGCGGCGGCGGCGGTCGAAGCGCTGGACGGCGCGCTGCTCGCCCCCGCGCTGGCCTACGGCGCGAGCGGCGAGCACGAGGGCTTTCCGGGCACGGTGTCGATCGGCACCGCCGCGCTGACCGGGCTGCTCGTCGAGTACGGCCGCTCCTCCTGCCGCTGGGCCGGCCGGCTCCTCGTGGTCAACGGTCACGGCGGGAATCTCGACGCACTGCGTGCCGCCGTTCCGCAACTGCGGGACGAGGGCCGGGACGCCGCCTGGTTCCCCTGCGCCGTTGCCGGGGGCGACGCGCACGCCGGCCGCACGGAGACGTCGATGATGTTGCACGTGGAACCCTCGGGAGTGCGGCAGCGCGCCGTCCGAGGAGTGACGACGCCGCTCGGCGAGCTGCTGCCGCGCCTGCGGGCCGAAGGCGTGCGGGCGGTCAGCCCGACCGGCGTCCTCGGGGACCCGGCGGGCGCGTCCGCGGCGGAGGGCGCCGCGCTGCTGGACGA
>JALYNA010000155.1 GCA_030773455.1 Actinomycetota bacterium | reverse complement strand
CGCCGCGGCCGCGCCGTGGGTCGTCGCCCAGGACCTGCGCGCCGGCGACCGGCGGACGCTGCCCCACCTCGCGGCTGCTGCCGTCGCAGGACTGCTCGTCTCCCTTCTGGTCACCGGGGGATTGGCGGCGACCGGACTTCTGCGAGGGCCGACGCTGCCCGGCTTCGCCGATCCACTCGCCGAATCGCTGGCCCTAGCCACGGCAGGGGCCGTTCTCGCCGCGCTCGTCGGCGCGCGCAGGGCGCTGCGAACGCCGCCAGCTACACGGTCGGCATGGGTCGGTGAGCACATGCTGGCCCGCTCCGACGACGTCGTGATGGTGGAGGGCAACTCCTACTTCCCGGCGTCCGCTGTCCAGCCGGGAGCGCTGATCCCGACGTCCACGCGGACGGTCTGTGCCTGGAAGGGGATCGCCCGGTACTACACGGTGACCGGCGGCGGGACCGAGCTCCGCGACGCCGCCTGGTCCTATCCCCATCCGCTACCGCTGGCGCGGCGGGTGAAGGGCCGTATCGCCTTCTGGGGTGGTGTCGAGATCCGGACCGAGTAAAGGAGCCGGGACGTCGCCACCTGCGGCACGGGTCACCTTTGCCGCCGCTGGTCTGCGCCCCGGTCGATCAACGACGCAACCGAGCAGCGATGACCGGCCCCCGCGTGACACCGCACGTGGTGTGGCGCATCGACCTACACCTCCCGGGAGGACCTTCGATGGCTGAGCAGTTCGACGTGATACTGATCGGCATCGGGCCCGGCGGACAGGCCGCTCGCCACCCCGTCGTCAACCGAGCCCGCCGAGACGCCGGGAGTCGGGGCGCGCTGTGGTCACGCCGAGCCGACGGGCAGCCCATGCCGCTGCCGGAGCCGATCGATATCCCCTCGACGCCCGGCAACGACCACGATCGGAGTCCGCTCCGATGACCGTGGTCGTGCGTGCCGACGACGTCCCGGCGGTCACCGTCCAGCAGATGCGCGAGGTCGACCGGATCATGGTGGAGGAACTCGGCATCGGCCTACACCAGATGATGGAGAACGCAGGACGTGCGCTCGCCCGCCGAGCTCGGCTGATGCTGGGCGGTGACGCGGCCGGCCAGCGCGTAACCGTCCTCGCCGGACCAGGCGGGAACGGCGGCGGCGGGATGGTCGCGGCGCGTCGGCTCTCCATCTGGGGGGCCGAGGTGACCGTCATCCTGGGGCAGCCCGACGGCCAATTGGCCGGCGTGCCCGCGCAGCAACTGTCGATCCTGCGCCGGATGGGGCTATCGGTCCTCGAGCCCGAACCGCACCTACCGGCGGCTGACCTGATCATCGACGCCCTCATCGGCTACAGCCTCACAGGGGCCCCCCGGTCGCCGATCTCCGAACTCATCGATGCCGCCAACGCGGCCGGTGTTCCGATCCTCGCCCTCGACATTCCGTCCGGCCTGGACAGCGACCGCGGCGTGCGCCAGAACCCGTGTATCTCGGCTGCGGGCACGCTGACCCTGGCCCTGCCCAAGATCGGGTTGCTGCAGCGCTCGGCGATGCCTGCGGTCGGTGAGTTGTTCCTGGCCGACATATCGGTGCCTGCTGTGGTCTACGGCCGCATCGGACTGCAAGTCGCCGACATCTTCGCCCGAGACGACGTCGTGGCCCTGCGATGACCGGCACGGCCCGCGCTCGAGCGGGGCTCGCGAACCCCCAATGCGGCACCTGCCAATGACACAACAGCTCCGCCGGCGCACCGGCGCACCGGCGCTGTCGCGCAGCAGCGCGTAGCCACCCTTACGCGTAGCGGATGAGCACGGACCGACGACCCCCGCACCGAGCAAGTTCAGTCCCTCGACTAACAGGAGGAGCCATGCTGCTAGCAGGCCGTAAGGCAATCGTCACCGGCGCCGCCAGTGGGATTGGTAAGGCAACCGCCGAGCGGCTGGGCAGGGAGGGCGCCAGCGTATGCGTGAACTTCTACTCCGAAAAGGAACAAGAGGCCGCAGACCAGGTCGTCCGCGCCATCGAGCAGGCCGGTCAGAAGGCGATCGCGGTCCAGGCCGATGTCGGCAACGAAGCCGACGTGCAGCGCATGGTGCGAGAGACCGTCGACGCGCTCGGCGGGATCGACCTGTTGGTCAACAACGCGGGCATCGAGAAGCAAATCCCCTTGCTCGAGACGTCCGTCGAGGACTGGGATCGGATCCTGCGGACCAACCTCACCGGAGCCTTTCTGTGCCTGCGTGAGGCCGGCAAGGTGATGGCAGAGGCAGGACAAGGCGTGGTCGTCAACATGTCGAGCGTGCATGAATTCATTCCGTGGCCGCAGTTCGCGCCGTACTGCGCCAGTAAGGCGGCGCTCAAGCTCCTCATGCAGACCGCTGCGCGCGAACTCGCGGGAAAGGGAATTCGGCTGGTAAACATCGCTCCGGGCGCTATCGAGACGCCGATCAACACGTTCGTCCTCGACGATCCCGAGGCCAAGCGCGCGGTGGAGGAGGAGATTCCGCTCGGTCGGATGGGGAAGCCTGAAGACATCGCCGGAGCGGTCGCCTGGGCCGCCAGCGACGAGGCGGGCTACATCACGGGAACCACCATCGTGGTGGACGGCGGCATGTCGACCTACCCCAGGTTCGTATGACCGTCCCGATGACGGTCGGCGGCAGGCGCGGGACGCCTCGAACAGCGCCTTGCGGTCGGGCGTGCCGCTGAACCGATCATCGGCGTCGCTGCTATGAGGGTCACTGCCCGCGCGGCCGGCACCATCTGCTGCACCGCGGGCGGACGACAATCACCAGCAGGGACGCTCGCACCTCGGGGTCAGTCATGAGCACGAGTCCGGCCGCCGGAGGACAAGCCGGAATTTCGCCGTCGTACGCCGACCCGACCCGTCCGCCGCCAGCGCGGTACGGCGTGTGGACCGAGCATTTAAAGGGGGTAGTCGCCGTTAGGCGAGGCACCGCCGAGCCAGACCAGACGCCGATCAGTTCCGCCGCAGGGCTACAGCCAGCGAGTACGCCGGCGACCGGTCAAGGTTGTGCCGAGCTCGGTCATAGCGCCTGGTCGT
>JALYNA010000154.1 GCA_030773455.1 Actinomycetota bacterium | reverse complement strand
CGATCACCCAGGACGCCGGCACCGCGCAGCGCTGGTTCGAGCAGTTCGAGGGCGCCGGCCTGGACGGCGTCGTCGCCAAGCCCGCCGACCTGCCCTACGGGCCCGACCAGCGGCTGATGACCAAGGTCAAGCACGTGCGCACCGCGGATTGCGTGGTCGCCGGCTTTCGCTGGCACAAGAGCGGACCGATCGTGGGGTCGCTGCTGCTGGGCCTCTACGACGACTCCGGCGAGCTGCAGCACATCGGCGTCACGGCGTCCTTCCCGATGGCGCGGCGGGCCGAGCTGGTCGAGGAGCTGGCGCCCTACCGGGCCGAGGCGCTCGACGGGCACCCGTGGCAGGACTGGGCCAACGCGCAGGTGGTTCCCGGAGCCGAGGGCGAGGAGCACCGGATGCCCGGCGCGCAGAGCCGCTGGAACGCCGGCAAGGACCTCTCCTGGGTGCCGCTGCGCCCCGAGCTGGTCGTCGAGGTCAAGTACGACCAGCTGGAGGGACGGCGGCTGCGGCACACCGGCCAGTTCCTGCGCTGGCGCCCCGACCGGGAGGCGCGCAGCTGCACCTACGACCAGCTGGAGGTGCCGGTGCGCTACGACCTGGCGGAGGTCTTCGCCGGCTGACAGCGTCGGGAGCATCGCAGCGAGCGCCAGCGAGCGAGGAGCGGACCGGCGCGCGGAAGCCGGCAACAGGTCTTCGTCGGCTGAAGGAGGCCCGTCCCCACCGTCCGCAGGCTCCGGGCGGGGCTCGGGCGGAGGGGGCCGCTGTTGCCGGGTGCCGAGCCCGTGACCGTCCGCTGAGGATGCGTCACCCGGTCGGGTCCCGTGCCTGCACCGCGCAGCGCGGCCTCATACCCTCGGGACCCATGCGCCTGTCCCGCGGCCTGGTCGCCGCTGCCTCCGGCCTGCTCCTGGCGGTCTCCGGCTGCACGTCATCCCCCTCCGACGACGGCGCGGCGGAGTCGCCGGCCCCGGCGTCCTCGGCGCCGGCCGAGCCGGAAGCCGCGGAGATCGCCTGGAGCGACTGCGACGCCGAGATCTCCCAACTGTTGGCCGGCACCCCGGGCAGCGAGCGGGACCTGGCCTTCGAGTGCGGCCGCACCGAGGTGCCGATCAACTACGACGAGCCGCAGGGCGAGAAGCTCCCGCTGTTCCTCGTCCGCGCGCGGCTGGCCGGCCAGACCGACCGGATCGGCTCGCTCGTGGTCAACCCGGGGGGCCCGGGGGCCTCCGGCGCCGACGCCGCGATCGGCTCGGCGCTCACGCTGCCCGAGGACCTGCTGCGCCGCTTCGACGTCGTCGGCTTCGACCCGCGCGGCGTGGGACTGTCGACGCCGGTCGAGTGCATCCCGGTCGACCTCAAGGATCGGGTGATCGCCGCCGAGCCGCGACCCAGCACGCCGGAGCAGGTCGACGAGGCGTTCGCGCTGCAGCAGGAGGTCGCCGACGGCTGCGCCGAGGAGTACGGCGAGGCCCTAGGCACCTTCAACACCGTCGACACGGCGCGGGACATGGAGCTGCTGCGCCAGTCACTGGGTGACGAGCAGCTGACCTACCTCGGCTACTCCTACGGCACCACTCTCGGCTCCACCTACGCCGAGCTGTTCCCCGACCGCGTCCGGGCGCTGGTGCTCGACGCCGCCGTCGACCCCGATGACGATCCGCGGGCCGAGGCGGAGCAGCAGGCCACCTCGCTGGAGGCGAGCTTCGACGCCTACGCGGCCAATTGCGTCGCCCTGGTCTCGGGGTGCCCGCTCGGCCCCGAGCCGCGCCGGTTCGTGGAGGAACTGCTGGACCAGGCGGCGACGACGCCCATCCCGAGCGCGCTGCCCGGAGAGACCCGCCAGGCCACGCCGGGCGTGGTCACGACCGCCGTCGTGGCCGCGATGTACGACACCGCCTCGTGGCCCCAGCTGACGCAGGGCCTGGCCGCCGCCCGGAACGGCGACGCGCAGGGGCTGTTCTCCCTCGCCGACGCCTACACCGGCCGGTTGCCGGACGGCACCTACACCAACCTGCTCGACGCCAACGTCGCGATCAACTGCGCGGACACCGACCCGGCGACGGCGGTGCCCGAGGAGGAGCTCCGCACCCTGGCCACCGAGTGGGGCCAGCGCTACCCGCTGTTCGGCACGGGCTCGGCGGTGGGGCTGCGCAACTGCACGGTGTGGCAGGCCGAGCGCACGCCGATCCCCGAGCGGGACGCCGAGGGCGCCGCGCCGATCCTGGTCGTCGGCAACGCCGGTGATCCGGTGACCCCGCTGCCCGGCGCGGAGGACATGGCCGAGGACCTCGCGTCCGGCGTCCTGCTGACCTGGCAGGGACAGGGGCACACTGCCTACCCGAAGACCGAGTGCGTGACCGCCGCGGTCAACGCCTACCTGATCGACCTGGTGGTGCCGCAGGACGGGCTGACGTGCCCGGCCTGAGCGCCCTAGGGTGCGCCGGGTGATCACTTCTGCGGGGTTCGGCCACTGATGGCGTCGGCCAAGGACGCCGTCCTCCTGCAGGTCGACGGGCACGAGGTGCGCGTTTCCAGCCCGGAGAAGCCGTACTTCGCCGAGCGCGGCATCCGCAAGATCGACGTGGTCGAGTACTTCGTCGCCGTCGGCGGCGGGATCCTGCACGCGCTGCGGGACCGGCCGACGACACTGGAGCGCTGGCCGGGCGGGGTGTTCGAGGGCGCGCGGCTGTCGACCCGGGTGGACAACACCGGCGACGCCTTCTACCAGAAGCGGGTGCCCAAGAACGCCCCCGAGTGGGTGCCGACGGCGCACATCACCTTCCCCAGCGGGCGGACGGCGGACGAGATCGCGCCGGACTCGGTGGCCGTCGTGGCCTGGTGCGCGAACCTGGGGACGCTCACCTTCCACCCGTGGCCGGTGTCGAAGTCCGACGTCGAGTCGCCGGACCAGATCCGCATCGACCTGGACCCCCAGCCGGGCATCGACTTCTCCGACGCGGTGTGGGTGGCCCCGCACGTGCGGGAACTGCTGGCCGAGTTCGGCATGCAGGGCTGGCCGAAGACCTCCGGCGGGCGCGGGGTGCACGTCTACGTGCCGATCCAGCCGCGGTGGACCTTCCCCGACGTGCGCCGGGCGGTGATCGCCTTCGGCCGCGAGCTGGAACGGCGGCTCCCCGACCGCGTGACGATGTCGTGGTGGAAGGAGGAGCGCGGCGAGAAGATATTCATCGACTACAACCAGATGGCCAGGGACCGCACGATCGCCTCGGCGTACTCCATCCGGCCCAGGCCGCACGCGCCGGTGTCGGCCCCGGTCGACTGGGACGAGCTGCCCGACGTGCACCCGACCGACCTCGACGTCCTGACCATGCCAGCGCGCTTCCGCGAGGTCGGCGACAAGCACGCCGGGCTGTCCGACCACGCGTTCGGCATCGAGCCGCTGCTCGAGCTGGCCGAGCGCCAGGCCCGGGACGACGGGCTGGGCGACCTCCCCTATCCCCCCGACTACCCGAAGATGCCCGGCGAGCCGATGCGGGTGCAACCCAGCCGCGCCAAGCGCCCCACCAGCGAGAAGGCCTGACGTGGGGCGGCGTCCTAGGGCTGGCACAGCGCTTACACCGCGGATGATCCGCCGACATGGCGATCGGGCTCGATGACCTGACGGGCGTCCTTCCGGCGGCATCTGCGCACCGCTGCCACACCGCGCCGCGGACGACCGAGCTGGTCAGCCGGACTGGACGACGAACAACCCGGACAGCCCGTCGAGGATCTTCCGGCCCCGGTTGTCCCAGATGGAGGCGCCCTCACCACGGGTGATGACCGGGACAGGCGTCTGCGGGTGACGGC
>JALYNA010000153.1 GCA_030773455.1 Actinomycetota bacterium | reverse complement strand
GGCCGGTGGGGGCTACTCCCCCGAGGCGGTCCGCCGGGCCGCCGGCGCCGCGAGCCGGGCGCTGTCGGGCCGCGCCTCGGTCGTCACCCTGCTGGCCGCGGTCGGCGGGGCGCCGGACGAGCAGCGGTTGCACGCCGTCGGCGAGGGCAGCCTGCTCGGCGCCTACGAGTTCACCGCCTACAAGTCCGACACCGACGGCCGGCCCACCCCGCCGCGGGAGTTCACCGTTGCCGTCCCCGCCACTGGGGAAGCCAAGGCGCCGCTGCAGCGCGCCCGCGCGGTGGCCGCCGCAGTCACGCTGGTCCGCGATCTGGTCAACACCCCGCCCAACGACCTCTACCCCGCCGAGCTCGCCGCGCGCGGCGCAGCGGCCGGGAAGGCGGCCGGGCTCACCGTCGAGGTGCTCGACGAGGAGGCGCTGGCCGCCGGCGGCTACGGCGGGGTGCTCGCCGTCGGCGGCGGTTCCGCGCGCGGGCCACGCCTGCTGCGGCTGGCCTACACGGGCAAGAAGGCCCGCAAGAAGGTCGCGCTGGTCGGCAAGGGCATCACCTTCGACAGCGGCGGCCTGTCGATCAAGCCGGCCGCCAACATGCACCACATGACCAGCGACATGGCCGGCGCGGCCGCCGTGATCGCCACCGTCTGCCTGGTCGCCGAGCTCGGCCTGCCGGTCGAGGTCACCGCCACCGTGCCGATCGCCGAGAACCTGCCCAGCGGCACCGCCTACCGCCCGGCCGACGTGGTGACCTTCCGCAACGGCAAGAAGGCCGAGATCACCAACACCGACGCCGAGGGCCGCGTGATCCTCGCCGACGCCCTCACCCGGGCCGCCGAGGACTCCCCCGACGTCATCTTGGAGACCTCCACGCTCACCGGCGCGCAGCTGGTCGCCCTGGGTTCGCGCACCGCCGGCGTCATGGGCAGCGACGACCTCCGGGACGCCGTCGTGGCCGCCTCCGACCGCAGCGGCGAGGCGATGTGGGCGATGCCCATGCCCGCGGAGCTGCGCCGCGGGCTGGATTCGCCGATCGCGGACTTCGTCAATGCCAACGCCGACCGGATGGGCGGCATGCTCGTCGGGGCGCACTTCCTCGCCGAGTTCGTGCCGGCCGGGCTGCCGTGGGCGCACATCGACATCGCCGGCCCGAGCTACAACACCGGCGCGCCGTGGGGCTACACGCCCAAGGGCGGCACAGGCGTCCCGGTGCGCACCCTGCTGGCGACGATCGAGGACCTCATCGCCGGCTGAGTCCCTCCAGGCATTGGAGGCTATGCATACGTTTTCGGGCTCTAGACGTATGCATAGCCTCCAATGCCTAGGTCGTCAGAGCCGGTTGGTGCGCTGCCGGGCGCTCCAGTCCCGCATCCGCTGCGGGTAGCCGGTGACCTGCGCGTCGTAGACCGGGATGGCGAGCTCGCGGGACAGCCGCCGGGCGGTCTCCAGCCCGTCGATCCGGCGGCGGGTCCACTCACCGTCCGCGGCGACCAGGACGATCGTCGTCTCGGTGACCGCCGTCCGTGGCTCGACGTAGCCCTCGACGCCCCGCCGCGTGGCGACGAACTGCTCGAGGTGGGCGACGTCGGCCCGCCCGGGACCCCGGTCTAGCGTGCCGCGACCCGGCGCCCGCCGTCGCAGTCGGCCCCACAGCCCCATGCCCGCTCCCGTCCCGCCCGGGTCGCGCTCGCGGCACGACGTCAGCGGTGGCAACGGTGCCCAGCACTGCCGCGTTCCCGGAGTGGCAGGATGGGCGCGGACCATCCCGCGCCCGTGCGAACCCAGACGGGACCCCGGCATTCGAGGAGACCTCGTGAGCTCACCCACCTCCCCCGCCGACCTGGTCATCCTCGGTGGTGGCTCGGGTGGCTACGCCGCCGCGCTGCGTGCCGCCGAACTCGGCATGTCCGTCGTGCTCGTCGAGAAGGACAAGGTCGGCGGCACCTGCCTGCACCGCGGCTGCATTCCCACCAAGGCACTGCTGCACAGCGGCGAGATCGCCGACAGCGCCCGCGAGGGCGAGCAGTTCGGCGTCAAGACCTCCCTGGCCGGCATCGACATGGACGGCGTCAACGCCTACAAGGACGGCGTCATCTCCCGGCTGCACAAGGGCCTGCAGGGCCTGATCAAGAGCCGCAAGATCGAGTACGTGGAGGGTGAGGGCCGGCTGGTCTCGCCCACGGCCGTCGAGGTGAACGGGCAGCGCTACGAGGGCAGGCACGTGCTGCTGGCCACCGGCTCCTACGCCCGCTCGCTGCCGGGCATCGACGTCGACGGCAGCCGGGTCATCACCAGCGACCACGCCCTCGGCCTCGACCGCGTCCCGGCCTCGGTGATCGTCCTCGGCGGCGGCGTGATCGGCTGCGAGTTCGCCAGCGTGTGGAAGTCCTTCGGCGCCGACGTGACGATTGTCGAGGCGCTGCCGCACCTGGTCCCCCTGGAGGACGAGTCCTCCTCCAAGCTGCTCGAGCGCGCCTTCCGCCGCCGCAAGATCGACTTCTCGCTGGGCAGCCGCGTCTCGACGGTGCAGACCACCGAGAACGGCGTGAAGGTCTCGCTGGAGAACGGCAAGGAGTTCGAGGCCGAGATCGTGCTCGTGGCCGTCGGCCGCGGCCCGGTCAGCTCCGGCCTGGGCTACGAGGAGGCCGGCGTCGCGATGGAGCGCGGCTACGTGCTCGTCGACGAGTACCTCCGCACCAACGTGCCCACCATCTCCGCCGTCGGCGACCTGATCCCCACCCTGCAGCTGGCCCACGTCGGCTTCGCCGAGGGGATCCTGGTCGCCGAGCGGCTGGCCGGCCTGGAGCCCGCGCCGATCGACTACGCCGGCGTCCCGCGGATCACCTACTCCGAGCCCGAGGTCGCCTCGGTCGGCCTCACCGAGGCCCAGGCCAAGGAGCGCTTCGGCGAGGTCAAGACGCTCACCTACGACCTCGGCGGCAACGGCCGCAGCCAGATCCTCAAGACTGCGGGCGCGGTGAAGCTGGTGCAGGCCGTCGACGGCCCCGTCGTCGGCGTGCACATGGTCGGCAGCCGGGTCGGCGAGCTGATCGCCGAGGCGCAGTTGATCTACAACTGGGAGGCCGAGGCCGACGACGTCGCCGCCCTCATCCACCCGCACCCGACGCAGAGCGAGGCCCTGGGCGAGGCCCACCTCGCCCTCGCCGGCAAGCCGCTGCACGTGCACGGCTGACCCCGCACTACCTCCCACACCCCAGCGCCTAAAGGAGCCCTGCACCGATGCCGACCTCCGTCACGATGCCCGCCCTGGGCGAGAGCGTCACCGAGGGCACGGTCACCCGATGGCTCAAGCAGGAGGGTGAGCAGGTCGAGGTCGACGAGCCCCTCCTCGAGGTCTCGACCGACAAGGTCGACACCGAGATCCCGTCGCCGGCCGCGGGCGTGCTGACCAAGATCCTGGTCGCCGAGGACGAGACGGTCGACGTCGGGGCGGAGCTCGCGGTCATCGGTGGGGACGGCGACGGCGGCGGCAGCAGCGGCCCCGCCTCCGCCGAGGACAGCACGACCACCCCGCAGACCCCGGTCGACCAGGTCGAGGACGCCGCTCCCGGGCCGTCGGACGAGCCGCAGTCGGCCCCGGCCGCCGTGGCGCCGTCCGGCGACGGCGGTCAGGGTGGCGGCGGTCAGGGTGGCGGCGAGGGCACCGCGGTGACCATGCCGGCGCTGGGCGAGAGCGTCACAGAGGGCACCGTCACCCGCTGGCTGAAGGCCGTCGGCGACGAGGTGACCGCCGACGAGCCGCTGCTCGAGGTGTCCACCGACAAGGTCGACACCGAGATCCCCGCACCGATGTCGGGCACCCTGCTGTCCATCTCGGTGAACGAGGACGAGACCGTCGACGTCGGCGCGCAGCTGGCGGTCATCGGCTCGGGCTCGGCCGGTGGCGGCGCCCCGGCGCAGGCCCCGGCTCCTCCGGCCCCCGCCGAGGCGCAGCCCGAGCCGCAGCCCAAGGAGGCCGAGACCGCGAAGCCGGCCACCGAGACCCCGGGCGCGGACTACGGCTCCAGCGGTGCGTTGCCCGCGAAGTCGCCGACCGACGCCCCCTCCCCGGCCCAGGCGGTCGCCCCGCAGGCACCCGCCGCGCCGAAGACCCCGTCCCCGGCGCCCGCCGGTGACGGAGGCGGGCAGTACGTCACCCCGCTGGTGCGCCGGCTGGCCACCGACCGCGGCGTCGACCTGTCCACGGTCACCGGCACCGGCGTCGGCGGGCGGATCCGCAAGCAGGACGTCGTCGCCGCCGCCGAGCAGGCAGCCGCTCCGGCGCAGACCCCGGCCGCCGCCTCCTCCGGGCGGCCGGCCGCCAGCCCGTCGCCGGCCGCGCAGCCGGACACCTCGCTGCGCGGGCACACCGAGAAGCTCTCCCGGCTGCGCACCGTCATCGCCCGTCGGATGGTGGAGTCGCTGCAGGTCAGCGCCCAGCTGACGACGGTCGTCGAGGCCGACGTCACCGCCATCGCGCGGCTGCGGGACCGGGCCAAGCGCGACTTCGAGGCCCGCGAGGGCGTCAAGCTCTCGTTCCTGCCCTTCTTCGCCAAGGCCGCGGTCGAGGCGCTCAAGGCTCACCCGGCCGTGAACTCCTCGATCGACCTCGAGGGCGGCACGGTGACCTACCACGACGCCGAGAACCTGGGCGTCGCGGTCGACACCGAGCGCGGTCTGCTGGTCCCGGTCATCAGGGACGCCGGCGACCTGAGCATCGGCGGGCTGACCCGCAAGATCGCCGACCTGGCCGAGCGGACCCGCACCAACAAGGTGACCCCCGACGAGCTCGGCGGCGGCACCTTCACGCTGACCAACACCGGCAGCCGCGGAGCGCTGTTCGACACGCCGATCATCAACCAGCCCCAGGTGGCGATCCTCGGCGTCGGCACCGTGGTCAAGCGCCCGGTCGTCGTCCAGGACCCCGCGCTCGGCGAGGTCATCGCGGTCCGGTCGATGGTGTACCTCGCGCTGACCTACGACCACCGGATCGTCGACGGCGCCGACGCCGCGCGCTTCCTCGGCACGGTGAAGGAGCGGCTGGAGGCCGGTCAGTTCCACGGCGAGGTCGGCCTCGCCTGATCCAGCCCGATCGGGGCCCCGATCGCGTTCCGCCCTGTCTGGAGGAGACAGATGAAGGTCGCGGTCACCGGCTCCTCCGGGCTGATCGGCTCCCATCTGGTGACCGCTCTGCGGTCCGACGGGCACGAGGTGCTGCGGCTGGTCCGGCGCACTCCGCGGACGGCCGACGAGCACCGCTGGGACCCCGGCCACCGGCGGATCGACCCGGCGCTGCTGGCCGACGTCGATGCCGTGGTCAACCTGGCCGGGACGCCCATCCGGCCGCGGCCGTTCACCGCCGGCTACAAGGAGCAGCTTCGCTCCAGCCGGCTCGACAGCACCGTCACGGTGAGCGAGGCCCTGGCGGCCGCGGCCACGGCCGACTCGGGACGCCGTCGCGTGCTGCTCTCCGCCTCGGCGGTCGGGTACTACGGCGACACCGGAGACCGGCCGGTGGCGGAGGACGCGCCGCCCGGCGGCGACTTCCTGGCCCGGCTGTGCGTCGAGTGGGAGGCCGCCACCCGCGCCGCCGAGGACGCCGGCGTGCGGGTGGTGCACCTGCGCACGGGACTGGTCGTCGGCCGCGACGCGATGCTGGTGCGCATCCTGGGCCTGTTCTTCCGGGCCGGTCTCGGCGGCCGGATGGGTTCGGGGCGGCAGTACTGGCCGTGGATCAGCTTGGACGACGAGGTGGACGCGATCCGCTTCCTGCTGACCGCCGACGTCTCCGGCCCGGTGAACCTTACCGGACCCCGCCCCGTTCCCAACGCCGAGTTCGTGCGGCGCCTGGCCGCGGCGGTGCACCGGCCGGCCGTCCTCCCGGTGCCCGGGCCGCTGCTGGGCCTGGCGCTGGGCGAGTTCGGCCGGTCCAGCGTGCTGGCCGGTCAGCGCGCCGTCCCCGCGGCACTGGAGCGGGCCGGCTACCGCTGGACGCACCCCGATCTCGACGACGCGCTCCGGGCGGCCCTGCAGCGCGACTGAGCCCGGTTCAGGTGACCCGCTCGGCCGAGGCGATCCGCCACCCCTCCGGGCCGGCCTCCAGCGTCATCCGCACCTCCGTCTCCCCGCGTCCCTGCAATGACCGCAGCGCCGGCCCGCCGGCATCCGCGGCCGGCACCACCTCATAGGCGGGCCAGCGGTCGACCACCCGCAGGGTCACCCGGCCCTGGCCGGCCGAGCCGTCGAGCACGGCTGCGCCGACCACCTCGGGTGCGAAGCCCCGGAGCGCTTCTCCGGCCGCGGCCAGGGCCGAGACGGTGTCCCGATCGGCGGCCAGCAGGGCGCTGCCTGGCGCGTACACCTCCTCCAGCAGCGGCGCAGAGCCGGTGGAGATGGCCGCGGCCCGGCGTGCGTAGAGCTCGGTGAGCCGGGTTGCCCAGTCCTCCTCCGGCACGGCGGCGGGCGGCGGCTCGGGAGCCGGCGACGGCGTCGGCGGCTGTGCGGTTCCGGACGGCGTGGACGCTGCCGGTTCCGGCGTGCCGGGTCCGCCGGCTGCCCGGTCGGCCGACGCAGCCGGCTCCTGCGCCGGGGCTGACGGCGCGCTCCCCCACCAGCCTCCGAGCCACAGCACCAGGGCCGCGGCGGAGGCCGTCCCGGCGAGCACGCCGGCCCGGTGCAGCAGCGCGCCGGGCGGAGCCAGCCGGGCGCGCAGGCCCGTCCGTGCCGGCGCAGCCTCTCCCGGATCCCGCCGGTGCCGGCCGGGGACCTGGTGGGTGAGCTCGGTACGCGGGCCACGGCCGGTGCGGGCGAGCTCCTCGTCGGGCACCCCGGGCCGGGGCAGCCGCACCGGCTCGGGACGGCAGGCGTGCCGCAGGTCCAGGGCGAGGGCGGCGGCCGACCCGCGGTCGTGGGGATCCGGGGAGAGCCCGCGGGAGATCACGGCCAGCAGGTCCGGCGGGGCGTCGGGGGCGAGCTCGGCGAGGTCGGGCAGCACGCCGTCCGCCGCGACCCGCAGCGTGTCGGCCGGCGTCGCGGCGTTCCAGGGAGCCACCCCGGTCAGCGCGTGGAAGGCCGCGGCGGCGACGCCGAAGAGGTCCGAGGCCGGGCCAGGGGCACCACCACGGGCCACCGTCGGGTCGACGTAGGCCGGCGTCACCTCGCCGGCGGCCTCCTCCCCGAGCACCCGGGCCACCCCCAGGTCGGTGAGCACCGGGCGCCCCTCGGCGGTGAAGACGACGTTGCCCGGGGACAGGTCGCCGTGCACCACCCCACGCTCGTGGGCGTGCGCCAGCGCGGCGGCCACGGGGGCCAGAGCGGTGACCACCTCCCCCGGCCGCAGCCGGCCCCGGCGGGACAGCAGCGCAGCCAGGCTGCCGCCGGCCAGCAGGTCGAGCACCAGCGC
>JALYNA010000152.1 GCA_030773455.1 Actinomycetota bacterium | reverse complement strand
GACCGGCAGCGGCGCGGTGGTCGGCTGCTGCGCGGGGACGACGGGCAGCACGCGGGTCGCCGTCCGCTCGTTCGCCGGCTCCAGCGTGCGGCCGGCGGCGGCCACCGCGGCGCCCAGCGCGGCGCCGTCGGGGATGCGCTGGTCCGGGTCGATGGCGAGGGTCCGGGCGACCAGCTCCCGCACCGGTTCCGGAACGTCGGCCGGCAGCGGCGCGGGCGCCTCCGTGAGCCGCTGCAGCGCGACCTCGACCGGGTCGGGCCCGTCGAAGGGACGGCGGCCGGCGAGGCACTCGTAGGCGACCGTGCCGCACGCGTAGACGTCGGCGGCCGGCGTGGCCCTGCTGCCCTGCACCAGCTCGGGGGCGAGGTACTGCACCGTCCCGACGACGTGGCCGGTGCGGGTGACGGTGGCGTTCGCGGCCGACCAGGCGACGCCGAAGTCGGTGATCTTCACGGTGCCGTCCGGGCGGACCAGCAGGTTGGCCGGCTTGACGTCGCGGTGCACGACGCCGGCGGCGTGCGCGGCGGCCAGCCCGGCGGCGACCTGGCCCAGCAGGTCCATTACCCGCTCCGGCGCCAGCCGCCGCTCGCGCGCCAGCAGTGCCGACAGCGGCTCGCCGTCCACCAGTTCCATCACCAGGTAGACCAGCCGGTCCCCGCTGGGAGCGACCGGCTCCACCTCGCCGTAGTCGTGCAGGACGGCGATGTTCGGGTGGGTCAGCCCAGCCGACAGCCGGGCCTCGGTGCGGAAGCGGGTGAGGAAGACCGGGTCGCCGGTGTACTCGCTGCGCAGCACCTTGGCCACGACCGCACGGCCCAGCACCCGGTCCTGGGCGCGCCAGACCTCACCCATGCCGCCGGTGGCGATCAGCGACG
This sequence comes from Actinomycetota bacterium, assembly GCA_030773455.1. Lineage (GTDB taxonomy): Bacteria > Actinomycetota > Actinomycetes > Mycobacteriales > Geodermatophilaceae > Geodermatophilus. Next base: position 4,315 of record JALYNA010000152.1, on the reverse strand, counting down.
CGAGCTCGTAACGGCCCTGGAGGACGTCTCCCGGAGAGGGCATGTCAGGCCGGATCCGTGCGGATCCGTGCCCGGTCGGGCAGCTCGTGGGTGGTCATGGTCAGCTCACTCATCAGTCGTCCTTGCCCTCGCGTTCCTCAGCCTTCTCCCTCTGCTCCTCCGCCTTCTCCCTCTGCTCCTCCGCCCTGTCCTTCCGCTCCTCCTCTTTCTCCTTCTCCTCCTCGTCCTGGACCGGCGCCGGGGCGGGTGCCGGCGGAGGCGGGGCGACGCCGTGCACGACGGTCACCGCGGCGCCCGAGGGCAGCCGGCCGGCGGGGTCCACGGCGATCACCTGGCCGTCGGGGACGTCGGCGGTCTGCAGCGGCCGGGGCTGCACGACCAGTCCCCGGCCGGTCAGCTCGGCCCGCACCTCGGCGAGGGGCCGGCCCACGTAGGCGCTGGGCACGATCTCCATGCCGGGCGGGGGAGCCGGCGTCGTGGTAGCCGCCGGCTCGCCGGCCGGCGGCGCGGAGTCGCTCGTGCCCAGCAGCACCGCACCGGCCAGGACGGCCGGGGCGAGCAGCGCGACCAGCGGCACCAGCGGCCGCCGGAGCAGGTGGTGCCCGGAGCGGCCCAGGACCGACCCGGCCGGAGCCGCCGCCTCCGCCGGCGGCACCCGGGTGGTGCCGACCGCAGCGAGGGGGGTCAGCACGCGCGTCCGGGCGCGCCCGGACGTCGCCGTCGGAGCGTTCCCGGTGCCGACGTCGTCCAGCGCGGCCAGCACCGCGGCGCCGTCGGGCGGCCGCTGGGCGGGGTCCTTGGCGAGCATCCGCTCCACCAGCTGCCGCGGGCCGCCCGGCACGTCGGCCGGCAGCGGCGGCGGGGCCTCGCGGATCTGCCGCAGCGCGATCTGCACCGAGTTCTCGCCGTCGAACGCCCGGCTCCCCGCCAGGCACTCGTGGGCCACCAGGCCTAGCGCGTAGACGTCGCTGGCCGGCGTGGCCCGGTCCCCCTGCGCCTGCTCCGGCGAGAGGTACTGGGCCGTGCGATGACCTGGCCGGTCCGGGTGATCGGCGCGCTGGCCGCCGAGGAGGCGATGCCGAAGTCGGTGATCTTCACGGTGCCGTCCGGGCGGACCAGCAGGTTGGCCGGCTTCACGTCGCGGTGCACGATGCCCGCGGCGTGCGCGGCGGCCAGCCCGGCCGCGGCCTGCCGCAGCAGGTCCACCGTCCGCTGCGCGCTCAGGCGTCCCTCGCGGGCCAGCACGGCCGCCAGCGGCTCGCCGTCCACCAGTTCCATGACGAGGAAGGCCAGCCGCTCGACGCCACCGGGGCCGGCGGCCTCTCCGTAGTCGTGCAGCGTCGCGATGGTGGGCGCGGCCAGCCCCGCCGTCAGCCGCGCCTCGGCCCGGAACCGGGCCAGGAAGGTCGGGTCGCCGGTGTACGCCGTCCGCAGCACCTTGACGGCGACCGTCCGGTCCAGGACCAGGTCCCGGGCGCGCCACACCTGGCCCATGCCGCCGGTCGCGATGAGCGCCTGCAGCTCGTACCGCGCACCGAGGACGGAACCCGTCAGGTCCACCGTTTCCTCCCTGCTCGTCGGTCGGCGCCGCCGCCGGGGGCGGCGGTGTGCCCGCCGGCCCGGCCGGAAACCGCCGCAGCCGGGCACGGCAACCGACAGGGTGACCCGGCGGCATGCCTAGGCGGGGTCGACCAGGCGCAGCGGCGGGTGCGGCGCGAGGCGCTTCTCCAACGTGACCCGGTGCCGGCCGTCGGACTCGTTGCGGAAGTCCAGGGAGTCGACCAGCGCCTGCATGAGCAGCAGGCCGCGGCCGTCGTCCAGCGGCGAGCGCTCGTCCCGGTCGGGAAGATCGGCCGGGTCGAAGCCCTCGCCGTTGTCCACCACGCTGATCCGGCACAGCCGGTCGTCGATGGCCACCCCGACCTCGTAGAGGCTGTGCTCCCCGGAGTGCTGGACGACGTTGGCGCAGGCCTCGGTGAGCGCGAGCGCGATCTCGTCGACCACCGTCGGCTCTACGTGCAGGTGCTCCAGCGCCTGCCGGCAGAGCCCGCGGATGGAGGGAACGCTGTCGGTGTCCACCGGGAGGTGGACGGTGAAGGCGATGTCCACGCGGCGTTCCCCCTCCCGCCCGCAGGCATCTAGGCTGTTCCGGTTCGCGTTGTCGACGGAGGGACCGATTCGTGCAGTTCGACGTCGAGCGGACCACGGTCCTCGGGCGGCCGGCGCTGACAGTACGCGGAGACCTCGACATCGCGACCGCCCCGCGCCTGGAGGAGGCCGCGGAGTCCCAGCTGTCCCAGCAGCCGCAGTCCCTGGTCGTCGACCTGACCCACACCACCTTCCTCGACAGCTCCGGCGCCCGGGAGCTGGTCCGCATCGCCCGCCGCGCCGCCACCGGGGGCGTCGACCTCCAGGTGGTCTGCCCGAACGCCAACCGGCCGGTGCGGCTGGTCGTGGACCTGATGGAGCTGCGGGCGGTGGTGCCGATCGTGGAGTCGGCCGGCCTGAGGGGCAACGAGGTCGGTCCGTAGGGTCGTCGGCGATGACACTGGCGGTGACGACTCCGCAACCCGACGTCCCCGGCGTCGGCGACGACGCCCTCCAGGGCTGCGCCGACGAGGCGATCGCCGTCCCCGGCGCGATCCAGCCGCACGGCGCGCTGCTGGCGGTCACCGAGCCCGATCTCGCCGTCGTCGTCGCCTCGGCCAACGCAGCCGAGGTGCTCGGCGCGCAGCCGGCCTCCCTCGCCGACGTGCTCGCCCCCGCCGACCTCGAACGGCTGCGCGCCGGCCTCGCCGGGGACCTCGCCGACCTGAACCCGCTGCGGGCGACCGTCGCCGGTGCCGAGCTGGACCTCGTCGTGCACCGGTCGGACGGCCTGCTGTTCACCGAGTGGGAGCCGCTCGCGGGCGCCGAGCAGGCCGGCGCAGCGTGGCACCGCCGGCTGCCGCAGGTGCTGCAGCGGCTGTCGGCCGGCGGCACCCTCGAGAAGCTCACCGCGGCGCTGGCCCGCGACGTCCGCGCGCTCACCGGCTTCGACCGGGTGATGGTCTACCGCTTCGACCCGGAGTGGAACGGCGAGGTGGTCGCCGAGGACCGGCGCGCCGACCTCGAGCCCTTCCTCGGCCTGCGCTATCCGGCCAGCGACATCCCCGCCCAGGCCCGCGCGCTCTACGCGACCAACTGGCTGCGGCTGATCCCCGACGCGACCTACCGGCGGGTGCCGCTGGAGCCGGCCGCGAACCCGGTGACCGGCCGGCCGCTGGACCTCTCCGGCGCGATGCTGCGCAGCGTCTCGCCGGTGCACCTGGAGTACCTGGCCAACATGGGCGTGGTCGCGTCGATGTCGGTCTCGCTCATCGACCGCGGGAGGCTCTGGGGCCTCATCTCCTGCCACTCCTACAGGGGCCCGCACCGGCCCTCCTACGCCGACCGGGTGGCCGCGGAGTTCCTCGGCCGCACCGCCTCGCTGCTGGTGCAGACCACGGTCGGGGCCGGTGAGCAGGGGCGGGTCGTCGCCGTCGCGCAGCGGCAGGCGGAGCTGGTGGCCGCGCTCGGCCGGACCCCGCGGGCACCGACGCAGGCGCTCACCTCGGGGACGCCGACCGTGCTGGACCTGCTGCCCGCCGCCGGCGCCGCCGTCCGCCTCGACGGCCGGCTGCACCTGCTGGGCAGCACCCCGCCGGCCGACCGGGTGCCCGGCCTGGTCGCCGCCCTGCTGGCCGAGGGACGGTCCTCCACCGATGCGCTCGGCGCCCTCCTCCCCGCGGCCGCGGACGTCGCCGACACCGCCAGCGGCCTGCTCGCCGTCGAGGTGGGCGGCGGGCGCGGGGACTTCGTCGCCTGGTTCCGCCCGGAGACCCCGCGGGAGGTCACCTGGGGCGGCAATCCGCACACGCCCAAGACGGTCCAGACCGAGGCCGGGCCGCGGCTGAGCCCGCGCCGCTCGTTCGCCGCCTGGAGCGAGACGGTCCGCGGAACGGCGACGCCGTGGCGCGAGCACGAGGTCACCGCCGCGCAGGCGCTGGCCGCGCACCTGACGGAGTCGGCGCTGCAGCGCGCCGAGGAGGACAGCCGGCTGGCCGCGGCGCTGCAGCGGACCCTGCTGCTGGAGCAGCTGCCCAAGGTGCCCGGCGTGGCCCTGGCCGCCCGCTACCAGCCGAGCGCCGCGGACGTCGTCGGCGGCGACTGGTACGACCTGGTGCCGATGCCCAGCGGCCGGTTGGCGATCGTGCTCGGCGACGTCGCCGGGCACGGCCTGGCCGCCGCTGCGGTCACCGCGCAGCTGCGGCACGCGCTGCGCGCCCACCTGCTG
>JALYNA010000151.1 GCA_030773455.1 Actinomycetota bacterium | reverse complement strand
GCTGGCGCAACGCGCAGGCCTCTGTGCTCGCCCCCACCGGGACGATCGGCTTCATGATGGACTGCGACACGACCGGCATCGAGCCGGACTTCTCGCTGGTCAAGTACAAGAAGCTGGTCGGCGGCGGCTCCATGCAGATCGTCAACCAGACGGTTCCGCGGGCGCTGCGCAGCCTGGGCTACCAGGACGAGCAGATCGAGGCGATCGTCGAGTTCATCGCCGAGCACGGCCACGTCGTCGACGCCCCGAGCCTGCGCCCGGAGCACTACGAGGTCTTCGACTGCGCGATGGGCGAGCGGGCCATCTCCCCGATGGGCCACGTCCGGATGATGGCCGCGGTGCAGCCGTTCATCTCCGGCGCCATCAGCAAGACGGTCAACATGCCGGAGACGGCGACCGTCGAGGACGTCGAGAACATCTACTTCCAGGGCTGGAAGCTCGGCCTCAAGGCGCTGGCGATCTACCGCGACAACTGCAAGGTCGGCCAGCCGCTGTCCGACGCCAAGTCGTCCAAGAACGGAGCCAAGAAGGCCGAGACCAAGGTCGAGGCGGCCGCGCCGGCGCCTGCGCTGTCGCACCCGGTGCGCAAGCGGCTGCCGAAGAAGCGGACCAGCGTCACCACGTCCTTCAGCGTCGCCGGCGCCGAGGGCTACATGACCGCCGGCATGTACGACGACGGCAGCCTCGGCGAGGTCTTCCTCAAGCTGGGCAAGCAGGGCTCGACCCTGGCCGGCGTCATGGACGCCTTCTCGATCGGCATCTCGCTGGCGCTGCAGCACGGTGTGCCGCTGGAGACCTACATCCAGAAGTTCACCAACATGCGCTTCGAGCCGGCCGGCATGACCGACGACCCGGACATCCGGATCGCCCAGTCGGTGATGGACTACATCTTCCGTCGCCTCGCGCTGGACCACCTGCCAATGGAGGCGCGGGCCAACCTCGGGATCTTCACCGCCGAGGAGCGGGCCGCCCAGGTGTCCGGCTACGGCACGTCCGCCTCGACCGCCGCGGTCGTGGAGGAGGAGGTCGACGTTGAGGCGCTGCGCGGCTCGGTGCCGACCGAGGCGCCCGCCAAGCCGGAGGCCCCGGCCGTCAAGGCGGAGCAGCCGGTCAAGGAGGCCCACTCCTCGGCCGAGCTGCTCGAGCTGGTGACCGGCACCGCCACCGACGCGCCGCTGTGCATGACCTGCGGCACGAAGATGCGCCCGGCCGGCAGCTGCTACGTCTGCGAGGGCTGCGGCTCCACCAGCGGCTGCAGCTGACGACGGCTCTCGCGAATAGTGCACCGCGTTGTCGCGAATAGTGCGCGAGTTGTCAGCAATAGTGCGCGGCGCTGTCACGAATAGTGCACGGCTGCTGCTGGCAGCGATGATGTGACGCAACCGGGGGCGAGGTCCAGTGATGGGCCTCGCCCCCCGGCGTTCTGCCCCACGCAATCCCGATACGGCGTTCCGCGCCACAACCATGCGAAAGGAGTCCAACCGCCATGACCTCTGCCATGGACCTCGAAGCCCTGCTATCGAATCTCGACGGCAGGGTCAAGACAGAACTCGCGTCCACGCCGACCGTCGAGGATGTCGGCCATGACCTGAACCTGGACGACGTGCCGATTACGGCGCGACGGTGGCTGAAGGTCACCGACGTCGCGCCGTGGTGGCGGACCTGAAGAGCTCGACGAAGTTGGGCACCGGCAAGTGGGCGCAGTCCACGGCCAGCATCTACGAGGCCGCGACCGGCGGCGTGATGTCCATCTTCGACGAGTTCCGTTCCGACTTTCTGGCGATCCAGGGAGACGGCGTCTTCGCCCTGTTCTGGGGTGAGAAGCGCGTGCAGCGGGCGGTGTGTGCCGGGATCACGGTCAAGACCTTCAGCGAGGATGTGGTCGAGCGCTTGGAGAACAAGTGGGAGAACATTGCGGAGATCGGCACCGGCTACAAGGTCGGCGTGGCGAACAGCCGGGTCCTCGTGAAGCGGGTTGGGACACCTCGGAACCCGGCGCAGCAGGAGCCGGTGTGGACCGGGAACGCGGTGAACTACGCGACGAAGGCGGCGCAGTGCGCTGACCGCGGCGAGATGGTGGTGACCGGCTCGGTCTGGGACTCGGTCGAGAACAACGACTACCTGGCGCTCAGTTGCCCATGCGGCGATGGGCCGTCGGAGTCGATCTGGGAGGACTTCACGATCGACCAGCTCCCCGAGGGGGATCCGGACGCGGTTGGGCGTGTGCTGACGGCGACGTGGTGCGACGTGCACGGCGCGGACTACTGCGCTGCGGTGCTGGCCGGGGAGAAGAAGCGCGACGACGCGGCCGGGGCGCGGCTGGCTCTGACCAAGAGCCACATGGAGAGCGCGTGGTGGGCGAAGGCGCAGAACGAGCGGCGTTCGCGGCTGGCCCGGCTGCGGGGCTCGCCTCTTGATCGGGCGGAAGTCTCCGGCTCGGGCGGACCCCGCGCCGGAGCCGGAGGCGTCCAGCGACCTGGACCAAGCATGGCGGGTGCTGAGCCTGGTGAACGACTGGGTGCGGCACGCCGAGACGAAAATCGGTGCCACGCTGGGGCGACCGGGGTGACCGGCGGCGTGCTGTTCAACCTGATCAAGGACCGTCCCAACCGCAGCCTGACCCTGGACGTGACGGCGGCCGTGTGCGGGGCCTTGGTGTTGCTGGCGGGCGTGCTGGCCGGGTCCGCTCTGCTCCCACGGCTGCGCAGCAGACCATGGCGGAGGGAGCCGCCGACCAGCCCGCTGTACTTCGCCCACATCGCTCGGCGGTACCAGGGGGACCTGGAGTCGGCGTACCCGCAGGTGCTGTCGGCGCTGTCGGTCGATCGAGATGCCATGACAAGGGAAATCGGGCTTCAGGTGCGGGCGAACGCGGGTGTGGCCTATCGGAAGCACCGGCTCGCCCATGCGGCGATCGTGAGTCTGCTGTTGGCGCTGTTCGCGCTGGTTGCCGTCGCCGTGGGGATCGTGAAGCACTGGTGAAGTGGGCGGCGGGCGCGAGAGATACGTGCCCAGCGGTCCGCTGGTCAGCGGCGCAGGTCAAAGGCGTAGGCCATGGTCACGGTCGCCGCCGGCCGGCGGGTGACCGGCGTCAGCAGGTGCGGGGCGCCTCGGGGGTCAGGTCGCCCGGCGCGGTGTTGGCCCCGCACAGCACTGCCGCCACCCGCTCACCGGAGGTGGGGACGTAGGCGCCCGACCGCAGGGCCGCGACCACGCTGGCGGCGCCGTGCTCGACCACCAGCCGGTGCTGCTCCCACAGGGGACGCCGGGCGGCGATGACGTCGGCGTCGTCCACCAGCACCGACGCAACGCCGGCGCGGCTCGCCACCGACCAGGCGATGGCGCCGAGCCGGGTGGCGCCGAGGGAGTCCGCCGCCACGCCGGACACCGGCACGTCGACCGGCTCCCCGGCGGCGAGCGCCGCCGCGAACGTCGGGGCAGTGCCGGGCTCGACGCCCACGACCCGGGCGCGGCCCTCGAGCGCCGCGGCGACCCCGGCCATGAGCCCGCCGCCACCGACCGCGACGAGCACCGTGTTGACGTCGCCGTCCAGCTGCTCGAGCAGCTCCAGCGCGAGGGTGCCCTGGCCGGCGCAGATCTGGGGCTGGTCGTAGGCGTGGCAGAACAGCGCCCCGGTCCACTCCGCATCGGCGATGGCGGCCTCGTAGGCCCGGGCGTACCGGTCGCCGACCTGGACGACGTCGGCGCCGAGCTCGCGCAGCCGGGCGACCTTGACCGCGGGCGCCGTCGTCGGCACGTACACGCGGGCGGCGACCCCCTGGCGGGCCGCGGCGTAGGCCACCGCCAGCCCGGCGTTGCCGCCGGACGCGGCGACCACGCCGGCCGGTCCGAGTTCCCCGCGCTCCGTCGCCGCCAGCACCCGGTTGAGCGCACCGCGGGCCTTGAACGACCCGGTGTGCTGCAGCTGCTCGGGCTTGAGCGCCACCCGCACGCCCCGGACGAGGTCGCCGGCCTCCACGACGGTGACCGGCGTCCGCCGCACGAGCCCGGCGGTGCGCTGCCGGGCCGTCTCCACTCGTCCCTGGTGATCACGCCGCTCACGCTACGGAGCGCCACGGCACCCCGAGGAGCCTGCGGTGGCACAGTGCCGCGGTGAGCACCGGTGACCTCGACGGCCGCACCTTCGCCTCGGTCGACACCAGCGGGGACGGCGAGGTGGACGCCGGCACGCGCTTCGCCTATCCCCAGGACGGCGCGACGGTGTGGGCCGAGTACGCCGGAGGGCCGATCGTCCGCGGGCACCTGATCGGGACCCGCACAGGGGACCGGCTGGACTTCCGCTACGTGCAGCTGAACACCACGGGGGAGACGGCGTCGGGCCGCTGCACTCGCGGATCAGCGTGCTGGCCGACGGGCGGGTGCGCCTGGACGAGGACTGGGCCTGGGAGTCGCGCCCCGGCTCCGGGCGCAGTGCGGTGGAGGAGCTCCCCGCCGGCTGAAAAGGGAGGTCGCCCGCCGGCCGAGGCGGGAGTCCTGCGGGAGCCGTCACGCGAGTATAGGGATCCGCGCTAGTGCATGACTATGCTTGGCCCATGCCCTCGGAATTCATCGCCGCTTCCGCCGTCGCTGCGTCCGCCGCGACGCCGCGACGCCGCGGCGGTCGGTCCGGAGGCTGTCGTCCCCTGGTGCCTTGATGGGCACGCTCGACGTGCGGGTGTGCGTCCTCGGTGACTCCTTCACCGCCGGCGTCGGTGATCCGACCGGGGGAGGCTGGGTGAGCCCGGTCGCGGCGGCGGCCCGCCGCGCCGACTGGGACCTGACCGCCTCCAACCTGGGCGTGCGCCGGGACAGCTCGGTCGACGTCGCCCGGCGCTGGGCGGCCGAGACGCCTGGCGGCTGCGCAACGGGGACCGGTACGGCGTGGTGGTCGCCGTCGGCCTCAACGACGTGGTGCTGCAGGACGGCCACCCGCGGGTGCCGCCGGAGCGGTCGCTCGCCGCGCTGGCCGAGGTGCTCGACGGCGCGTCCGCGCGCGGGTGGCCGGCGCTGGTCGTCGGCCCGCCCCCTGTCGCGGACGCGGGGGAGAGCGCCCGGGCCGCCGACCTCTCCGCCGGCATGGCGGAGGCGTGCGCCGCCCGGGGGTCCCGTTCGTCGACACGACGGGGCTGGCCCTGGACCCGGTGTGGGTCGCCGAGGTCGCCGCCGGGGACGCCTACCACCCCTCCACCCGCGGCTACGGCCAGCTGGCCGCGCTCGTCGAGCCGGTCTTCGCGCGCTGGCTCGGCAAGCGCGTCGCGCCGTCGTCCCGGGGGGTGTCGTGACCCGGCCGCTGCCGGCCCGCCATCCCGTGCCCGCCGACCACGGTCGCCTCCTCGCGGCGCTCGGCACCTGGTGGGGCGGCTTCGGCGGCCCGGACGGCGCCCGGCAGCGGGCGCTGCTGCTGCCGCGGCTGTTCCTCGAGCACTTCGCCGACACCAGCTGGGTGGCCGAGGACGCCGCCGGCGACCTGCGCCCTCCTGGTCGATTTCTCGTCCTCCGCGCAGCCGGACGTCGGGTACGTGCACCTCGTCGGGGTGGATCCGGCGCTGCACCGGCAGGGTGTGGCCGGGGCCCTGTACCGCCGCTTCGCCGAGCAGGTCGCGCAACGCGGCGCCCGCCGGCTGGCGTGTCTGACCAGCCCGGACAACACGACCTCGCTGCGCTTCCACCGGGGCCTCGGCTTCACCGTCGTCTCCGGGGACGACGTCGTGGAGTGCGTGCCGGTGCACCGCGACCACGACGGCCCGGGCCTGCACCGCGTCCTGTTCACCCGGCCCCTCGACGACGAGTGGCCGGCTTCAGCGGCGCAGCGGGTCCAGCGAGGGGGTGTGCCGCAGCCGGAGGGCGAGCAGTCCGCTCACGACGGCGAGTGCCGCGGCGAGCGCGGTCACGCCGGGCCACGCGGCCGCCGTCCAGGCGCGGCCGGCCAGGCTGCCGAACACCGAGGAGCCGGCGTAGTAGGCGAACAGGTAGAGCGAAGCGGCCTGTCCGGCGGCCACCCCGCCGGCGTGCGCCCGGGTGGGCACCCATCCGCTGGCGACCCCGTGGACGGCGAAGAAGCCGGCGGTCATCACCGCCAGGCCGACCACCACGACCGGCAGTGAGGCGGGGATGGTCAGCAACACGCCGGCGAGGGTGACTCCGCAGGCGATCGGCACCACGGCGCGGCGCGAGGTTCGGTCGGCCAGCCGGCCGGCGACCGCGGAGCTCAGCGAGCCGAGCGGGTAGACGAGGAAGACCAGTCCGGCGGCACCGAGGCCGAGGTCGAACGGCGCGGCGGTCAGCCGGAAGCCCATCGCGTTGTAGACGGCCACGAAGGCACCCATGGAGCAGGCGCCGATGGCGTAGAGCGACAACAGGCCGGGGTCGGCGACCGCACGCCGCGCCATCCCCGCCAGGTGGCCGAGACGGGCCGGCGCCGGGACGAAGTGGCGCGACGGCGGCAGGGTCAGGCCGACCGCGAGCGCGCAGGCCAGGCCCACGACGCCGACGGCGGCCAGCGCCCAGCGCCAGTCGGCGACGTCGGCGACCGCGCCGGTGACCAGTCGGCCGGTCATCCCGCCGAGGGCGGTCCCGGCGATGTAGAGGCCGGCCGCGCGGGCGTGGGTGCCCGGGTGCAGCTCCTCGCGCAGGTAGGCCGTCGCGACGGCGGGCAGCCCGGCCAGCGCGACGCCCAGCAGCAGGCGCAGACCCAGCAGGGCCTCCCAGGTCGGCGCCACCGCGGAGGCCAGCGTCACCACCGCGGACGCCGTCAGCGAGAGGTGGATCAGCCGCGTCCGCCCGACCACCTCCGACAGCGGGCCGGCCACCAGCAGGGCCAGGCCGAGGGAGATCGTGGTCAGCGACACCGTCAGCGTGCTCTGCGTGGCCGAGACGGAGAA
>JALYNA010000150.1 GCA_030773455.1 Actinomycetota bacterium | reverse complement strand
CAAGCACCGCCGCTGCGTCCGCGACTACGAGACCCTGCCGGAGCACTCCGAAGCCATGGTCCACATCGCAACGATCATGACCATGTCCAGGCGCCTGGCTCAGTAACCCAGTTGTGAGACGCGTTCTAAGGGCGCTCGACCTGAGCCACGATGCGCAGGTGCGCGCCTGGGCGTACGCCATGGCGCGCCAACTCCTCGGGTGCGATGCCGCCGTCGGCGCCCACCACGACATCGAAGCCCGCGTCCGCACTCATCGCGCTCCATGATCACACGGCGAGACAGTGACCGGAAGCAGGACCGGAGGAGTACTGGAGGACGCCAGCGACGCTGGATTTCATGACGACGACGCGAGCGGCACAGGGACAGGATCTCGACCACGATCCGCTGCTGACCGTCGCGCAGGCGGGCGAGTACCTCGGCACCGGTGAGCGGTTCGTCCGCCGACTCATCACCGAGCGCCGGATCAGCTACGTCAAAGTCGGCAAGTATGTGCGCCTGGAGCGCGCGACGCTAGATGCCTTTGTGGACGCCGGACGCGTCCACAGCCAGCGGTGATCTGACAAGACGCGCGCTGAGCAGCCCGTCAAGGTCGTGACGTGGCCAAGCGGACGTTCGGGTCGGTCGACCGGCTCCCAAGCGGTCGCTACCGCGCTCGGTACCTCGGCCCCGATGGTCGGCGCCACGCCAAGGTCTTCTTCGCCAAGGCCGACGCCTGGGCCTGGCTGGCAAGTCAGCAGACCGACCTCCTGCGCAAGAGCTGGCGGGCTCCGAACACGAGTCGCCGGACGGTTGGCGAGTACGCCGAGGACTACCTGGCCCGCACCGACATCCGGGAGAGCACGCGCGTCCTCTACGCGGGGCTGTGGCGCCACCACCTCGCCGAGCCGTGGGCTGACGTCCGGTCGACGAGATCACCCCGGCCGCCGTCCGCTCCTGGCACGCGCAGGCCGGGCGGACGACGGGCCCGACGGCGCTGGCCCAGTCGTACCGGCTGTTGCGTGCGATCCTCAACGTGGCGGTCGCCGATGAGGTCATTGCGTCCAACCCGTGCAAGCTGCGCGGCGCCGGCACGCCCAAAGCCACGCGGCCGTCCCGAGCACTCACCGCAGCGGAGGCCCTGCAGCTGGCCGAGCAACTGCAGAAGAACCGGAGGACCGACCGCTACGCCGCGCTGGTGCTCGTGCTGGCCTTTGGCGGCCTGCGGTTCGGCGAAGCGACCGCGCTGCGCCGGTCCGACGTGCTGCCCGCCGGCCGGCTGCGCGTCGAGCGCTCGGTCCGACGCGTCGGCGGCCAGTGGGTGGTCGGCGAGCCGAAGACCGACGCGGGCCACCGGACCGTGACCCTCCCGGCCGCGGTCGCAGCGGTACTGGAGGACCACCTGGAGAAGCACGTCCCCACTTCTCCAGACGGCCTCCTGTTTTCCACCAGTTCCGGCGGCTACCTGGCCCGCAGCAACTGGAACTCGACCTTCCGCCGCGTCGCCGACGCCATCGGCCTGCCGGCGGTCCGACCGCACGAGCTGCGCCACACCGGCGCCACCCTCGCCGCGGCCACCGGCGCGACCACCAAGGAGCTGATGCGCCGGCTGGGCCACTCCTCCCCCGCCGCCGCGCTCCTCTACCAGCACGCCGCCGACGACCGCGACGCCGACATCGCCCGCGCCCTCGACGCCATGCTTGGTGGGCTCACGGGGACGCCGGACGACAACGTCGACGAGCGGCCGGAGTGACGCCGCACGAGAGGCGATTGGTCACATAGTGTTCACGCCGGCCCTTTGGGGCACTGAGAGTAGCGACTGACCAGCACAGATACGCCTACAGCGTCCAGCCTTCCAAGCTGGCCATGCCGGTTCGATCCCGGTCACCTGCTCCACGCAGGACCGCACGTTGGAGTGCCGTCCGAAGGGCTTTTCTCGCCCCTTGTGACCCCGTCTCCGGCTCTGTAGGTCATGGCCAGGTCGCACCGAGCCTTCGACCCCGCAGGTGAGAATGCCTGTTTGGGAGCTCGTGAACAGCGGGAGCCACTCGTGTGGTCACGGCCGCCACCGTGTCCGCTTGCCAGGTAAGGGAGGCGGTCAGCTGTCCCGGAACAGCAGCAGCCGTCCGGAGTCCCCGTCGCAGGTCCAGTAGTGGCCGACGTCGCCGGCGCCGAGGCAATGGCCTGCTTCGGGCACCTCGACTTCACGCACGAGCGTCAATCCGTTCCCTGATGCCTGCAGGGTTGCTGTCTTGGTTCCTGGATCGCTGCGGACGTAGAAGTGACCCGATTCCGGGGAGTACGCGGGCAGTGATTCCCCTCCACCCACCTCGTACTCCCCGAGCCGACGCCCGTCGTTCGCGTCGAGAAGCGTCACCTTGCCGTTGCCGGCGCAACTGGTCAGCATCAAGCCGTCGCGCTCGTCGACCGCGGGAAATCCATGTGTCCCTGCGCAGCCGGTCGGCCAGCGTGAAGCCACCTCGCGCGCCTCCGTGTCGATCTCGACGACGTCTGAGCCGGCGTGTGCGTACGCCTTGCCTCCGTCCGCTGTGAGCGTCAGGCCTTCGGGGCCGCTCGGCACCGGCACGAACCCCGCCCGCCGGGGCGAGGCCCCGACCGGGCCGTTCAGTGCGAAGATCTCGATCCCCCCGGTGGGCGCGGCCGGTTCGCTCACCCACAGCTCGCGAGTCGCCTCGACGAAGCGGACGTAGTCGGGCGGGGACGACGTGGACACGGATGACAGCGTCTGGCCATCGTCGGGGTCGACCACGTGGATCTGCCTGCTCCCGCGGTCGAGCACGAAGAGAGCCTCTCCATCGGTGTCGATGGAATCCGCGCTGCCCGGATAATCCAGATGACGCGTCTCTCCACTCGCGGGATCGACGGAATAGACGCCACTGTCGCGGGCGGGGACCAGGATTCGATGCAGCTCTTCGGAGTACACGACATCATCGAAGTTGACGCCGTCTTCCGCGCCCGGCAGATCGAGCACCCTCGCTGACGCATCAATCTCACCAGGCGATCCGCACGCCGCAATCAACATGAGCGCCACACCGATGACGATCGACGAACTCAGCGTCCGACCGGCGGATCCTCCGTGGGACAGCGAGTCGGGGGCTGCCCGCCTGGCTCGAAGACCGGGCCGACGGGCCACCTGACCGCACTGAGCTGCCGTGAGTTCCTGTCCCACAATTCCTCCTGGTCGGAAGGATGGTCGTGTCTCCACGCTCTACCTCGTCGGTCTCGGGTCCGGGTCGGGACAGGGTCTCCGCGGCCGGCCGAGGTCCGTGTTGCCAGTCCCACCCCGGCCGTGACCGACGCGCTCAGGCGACCGGCAGGCCGGCCAGCCCGGCGACGAGGCCGAGGACCGCACAGACACCGAGGGTGCGCAGCACCGACCACTTGACCTTGAACAGCAGCACCGCGGCCACGACGGCGATCACCACGGCGACGGGACGCAGCGTGCCCAGGTCCGGCAGTTCCAGGTTCACGACCGCCCAGTTCAGGCGCACGGTGTCGGCGAACAGCGTGTGGACGGCGAAGTAGACGCCGAGGTTGGCGATGACGCCGACGACCGCGGCGGTGATGCCGGTCAACGCCGCGGACAGCGACCGGTTGCCGCGCAGCCGCTCCATGTAGGGGGCACCGAGCAGGACGAACAGGAAGCTGGGTACGAAGGTCACCCAGGTGACCAGCAGCGACGCGAGCACGGCGGCCACCCAGGGGTCGAGGGATCCGGGGTCGCGGTAGGCGCCGAGGAAGGCGACGAACTGGACGACCATGATCAGCGGCCCGGGGGTGGTCTCGGCGAGTGCCAGGCCGCGAACCATCTCCCCGGGCGCCAGCCAGCCGTAGACCGACACGGCCTGCTGGGCGACGTAGGCCAGCACGGCGTACGCCCCCCCGAAGGTGACGATGGCGGCGCCGGAGAAGAACAATCCCTGCTGGGTGAAGACGCTGTGCGCGCCGGCGAGCACCGCGGCAGCGGCCACCGGGACGCCCCAGACGAGCAGGCCGATGAGCAGCACCTTCAGCGTCCGACGGGTCGAGGGGGCCTCGGTGCGCAGCACGTCGTCGGAGATCACCGGCGGCGGGCCGGCGCCGGTGGCCTCGGCCGTGCCCTTCTGCGGCAGAACCGAGGGCCGCCAGCGGCCCAGTGCCCAGCCGGCCAGCGCGGCCAGCGCGACGACGACCGGGAAGGGCACGCCGAAGAGTGTCAGCGCGAGAAAGGCGAGCACGGCAACGACGACCAGCGCGCGGCTGTTCAGGGCGCGTTTGGCGACCCGGACGACTGCCTGCGCGACGATCGCCAGCACCGCCGGGGCCAGCCCGACGAAGACCGCCAGCACGGCGGTCGTGGAACCGAAGGCGACGTAGATGGCCGACAGCACGAGCAGGGCCACGACACCGGGCAGGACGAACAGGCCGCCGGCGACCAGCCCGCCGCGGGTGCCGTGCAGCAGCCACCCGACGTAGGTGGCCAGCTGCTGGGCCTCCGGGCCCGGCAGGAGCATGCAGTAGTTCATCGCGTGCAGGAACCGGCGTTGCCCGATCCACCGCTTCTCGTCGACCAGCGTCCGCTGCATGACCGCGATCTGGCCGGCCGGCCCACCGAAGGTCTGCAGCGAGATGACGAACCAGGCGCGCACCGCGGTGTGAAACGGCACGACCGTCTGCTGGTGCGCTGCGGCCGGGGTGCCGGCATGGCGTGCCGGGGCCGGCGGCGCGGGGTCTTGCTGGGGATGTGGTTCCCGCGTCATGGACGTCCTCGTCGGTCGAGTCGTGGTCCGTGACGCGCGGGGTGCTCTTGAGCGGTGCGCATCGGAACCTCCAGTCGTGGATCAGGCCGGCTCGCGGCCCAGCAGCAGGCGGCGGCGGTGGTACTCGTAGAGGCCGTCGAAGAGCGGTCCCGAGACGGCGAGCGTCTGCTCGTCGGTGCCGGTCATCGAGAGGCCGCGCAGGACGACGTCCAGGCCGGGCGCCTCAGGAGCGTCGAAACGCTCGTCGTCGAGGTCGGCCTCGTGCACGGCCTCGGCGATTCGCCAGAGCACCGGGTCGGTGAGGTCGTGCCGGCGCAGGATGGTCTCGAAGGAGCAGTCGCCCCCGTGGTGACCGAGATCGACCCCGCGCAGGTCGAACGGAGTGGCGTCCGACGGCACCTCGGCCGAGTCGGCGACGAACACGAACTGAGCCTGGGGGTCGATGAAGCGGCGGATCAGCCAGGCGCAGGCGGCCCGGTCGATGTGCACCCCGGCTCGGGTCGCCCACCTCACGGCGCCGCCTTGGACACGTCGGCGGCACGGGTGGTGTCCCCGGCAGCGGCGGTGAGGCCGCGCAGCGCCGTCGCGGCCACTTCCCGCTCCGGCGGCGGGAAGAAGTCCCGCCGGTTGATCGCCCGCCACTCGGTCCGCAGCCGACGCAGCGCCCGGGCCCGGTCGCCCGGGTCTGCGCCGACGGCCGAGCGGCACTGCTCGGCCAGCTCCAGGTACTCAGCAGCCCGGGCTGCGGCCATCCCGCTTGCCAGCGCACGATCCTGGGCCAGCGTCGCCGGACGGGCGACCCACAGTCCTGCGCTGCCTGCGGCCTCCGCGACGCCGCCGGCCAGCCACTCGAGCTGCTCACGCGTCCTGGCGTCCGCCGGCAGGGCCACCAGGCCGTCCGCCAGTTGAGCCACGCCGAGCCGCTTCAGGCGTCGCCACAGCGTGGTGCGTGGGCCCGAGGGCTCGCGCGGCAGGCGGTAGGACAGGAGCACCCACTCGCCGGTCGGCTGTGTCACCCCGTCAGTGGTTGGCACCTCTCAATGCAACCACGGTCGCAGAATGGCGACCAACTCTCCCCTGGCGGCCGGCGCACCACCGCAGGTCAATGACCTCGTCAGTGCCTCTGCAGGAGTGCTATGTACTCGCCGAAGGCCTGGTTGTCCCACTGCGCGTCGACCAGCTAGGGGGCGGGACCTTCGGACTCGCCGCCCAAGGGCTGGCTGAAGCGGACGACGTCGAGGAGGAACCGCTGGTTCGCCTCCATGAGCTTCGGCTCATTGGTCCACAGCCCGGACTCGAGGTGGAGGGGTGCCAGCGCCGTCCAGTTGGCCGAGCCGAGCCAGGTGCGCAGCGGCGTGAAGCGGAACCGCTCGTAGCCCCAGTCGTCCTCCCAGGTCGCCGGGCCATCGCACACCACCTTGGTGGACACCACTGCTGGCCATGCCGGTTCGATCCCGGTCACCCGCTCTCACGCATGAGCCCGCCTACCAGTGCTCTGGAGGAGCCGGTCCGGCCGGGGGCCCGTTCGCTAGCTGCCCCCCTCGCCGAGGGAGAGCGCGCCGGTCGGGCAACTGTTCGCGGCGCGATCGAGCCGCGCACGGTCGACAGCGGCAGCGCCGGGCAGCACCTGCGCGATGCCGGTGTCCTCGTCCACCTCGAAGGCCGAGGGCGCGACGTTGGCGCAGTCGCCCGAACCCACGCACCGCGACTCGTCGACCGAGATCCGCACGCCTGCGCCGGTCACGCGCCGGCTCCGGCGGTGGCCGCGTCCGCCGGCACGGCGGTCGGATCGGGGAAGGTGACGGGGAAGTGCATCCAGCGCGACCCCCGCGACGTGCGTCCGTCGCGTTCCGGTGCCCGTTCCCAGTCCGGGCGCACGCCACGCGCGGCCATCGCCTGGACCATCAGGGCGATCAGGCCGAACAGGTGCGAGTCCCCGACACCCTCGCGCAGCGCGGAGCCGGTCAGCGGCAGCCCGCCGGCGACGCTGCGCCCGATGCAGATGTGCGGGCCGGCGCCGAAGGAGTGGCCCCAGAGCGGGCGTCCAACGCCACCGTCGTGCCACGCGACACCGGCATGCCCGCGACCTCGGTGTCCTCCTCGGCGAGGCGCTTGAGCTCAGGGGTCGTCGGGACGAGCCGCAGGGTCTCGTGCACGCACTTCTGCGCGTCCAGCAGGTCTCCTGCAACGCGCTCGAGCCACTCGGTGCGCTCCCCGGCGCCGTCGAGGCCGAAGAGGAAGGAGAAGACGTTGCACACGGTCTGCGCGCTGGTGTGGCTGCCACCGTGCAGGAACAGCCCAACCTCACGGACAAGCAGGCCGTGGTCGGCCATCATCGGGTCGTCCGAGCGCAGCCTGCGCAGCGACTGGGTGAGCAGGTCGTGCGGGGGCTCCTCCCCCGCGTCGAGGAGCTTCTCGCGGCGGCGGCGGGACGGCGTGACGTAGTCGTGGTCGAACTCGCCCAGCCGCCGGATGGCCTCGGCCTGCACGGCCTCCTTGTCGCCGACGATGTCGTGGATGGCCGCCGCCTGCGCGATCACCTTGACGTGGTCGAAGAGGTCGGCGAGCTGTTCCGGGCTGCCGTCGTGGTCGACACCGGCGCGCCGGGCGGCGAGCACGACGCTGGCGGCGCCGGCCAGGTCGA
>JALYNA010000149.1 GCA_030773455.1 Actinomycetota bacterium | reverse complement strand
GACCGACCCCCCAGCTGCCCGCCGTCACGCTGCCCACGTCGCTGCCGACCGGGCCGTCCGCCTCGGTCCCGCCGGACCCGCACCCCGCGGGTCCGCCAGGGCGCGGCGCTGCGGCTGCTCCGCTGCTCACCGAGCCCCGCGACCTCGACCCGGCATGGGCCACCGCCGCCCGCCGCGCGGCGTTCCCGGTGCTGACCGCCGGCTCCGGCCGGGACGGCGGTTGTCTGCGCGTGGTGCGCGGCCGGCCGGCTTCCGAGCAGCGCGCGCAGGCGCAGCGGCTCGTCGGCCAGCTGCCGATGTGGGTGGCGCAGGGGTTCCCGGCCGCCGACGCCAGCGAGCTGCAGGCGCCCGTCGTGCCGATCGCGCAGGCCCGGGCCCGGCTCGACGCCTCCCGCTGCCGCTGAACCGGCCGCTGACGGCGCGCGTCACAGCGTGCGCTACGAGGCCTGCCTCCCCTCCGCGTCCCTGGAGCCGAAGCCGTCGGAGCACGGCCTGAGTCGTGGTGGACCCCGACCTGTAGGACGTCACCACAGCGACGACGGCCCACGCGCGCTGTCTTCCGTTCCGCGCAGCAGCTCTCGCCGTGCCCGTGCCAGCTCAGTCCGCAGCTGACCGCTGGGACAGTTGACGGGCGCGCGGGGCGGTCCGGACCTACCCTTCGGAGATGAGGCGTCGTCCCACGTCAGGTGGGGTTTCTCGGGTGGGCTTGGCGCTGCTGGTCAGTGTGCTGGCCGGACTGTTGGTGGCCGGGTTGGCCGCGCCCGTGGTGGGTGCGGCCGGAGTGGCGGGCAAGGCGGTGGCCGAGGAGTTCCTGGCTCTGCCGGCGGAGCTGCAGACCCCGCAGCTGGCGACGCGGAGCCAGGTGCTGGCTGCTGACGGCAGCGTGCTGGCCACGTTCTACCGGGTCAACCGGGTGGGCACGACGTGGGAGCAGATCCCGCTGGTGATGCGGCAGGCGCAGATCGCGGTCGAGGACGCGCGGTTCTACGAGCACCACGGGGTGGACTACCAGGGCACGCTGCGCGCGGCGGTGACCAACGCGGTGTCCGGTCGGGTGGCGCAGGGCGGCTCGACAATCACGCAGCAGTACGTGAAGAACGCGCTGCTGGAGGCCGCACGGGACGACAAGCAGGCGCAGAACGCGGCGCGGGAGGCGTCGTTGGAGCGCAAGATGCGCGAGGCGCGGTACGCGCTGGCGGTCGAGCGCGAGCTGTCCAAGGACGAGATCCTGCACCGCTATCTGCAGGTGGCCTACTTCGGTCACGGTGTGTACGGAGTGGGCACCGCGGCGCAGTACTACTTCGGCGTGCCGGTCAGCAAGCTCACCCTGGCGCAGAGCGCGGTGCTGGCCGGGGTGGTGCAGAACCCCGCGCAGTTCGACCTCGCCAGCCGCGACCGGCGGGTGCGCGCCGACGTCGTCCGCCGCCGCAACGTGGTGCTCACGCGCATGCGCGACGTCGGGTTCATCAGCGAGCAGCAGCGGGCCCAGACGGCCGCGCAGGCACTCCCGAAGATCAAGGTGCGGCCGGTGGCCTCCGGTTGCGATGACCCGGTGGTGCGGGCCCCGTTCTTCTGCGCGCACGTGCGGGAGCTGCTGGAGGACACCGAGATCGGGGCGGCGCTCGGTGACACCCGGCAGGCCCGGCAGAACCAGCTGCTCACCGGCGGCCTGACCATCCGCACCACCCTCGACCCTCGGGTGCAGAAGGCGGCGCAGCGCGCCGTGAACCGGCAGGTGCCCCGAGATGACCCGGCGAAGGTCGCGGCGGTCGCTGACGTCGTGGAGCCCGTGACCGGAGCGGTCCGGGCGATGGCGGTCAACCGCGCCTACGGCGACGCGGCCGGCAAGGGCGAGACGAAGGTCGACCTGGCCACCGGGGGGACCTTCGGCGTGCAGCCCGGCTCCACGTTCAAGGTGTTCTGGCTCGCCGAGGCTCTTCGCGACGGCATGCCGCTGGACGAGGAGCTCTATGCGCCGGCCCAGTACGAGATGCAGCGGTTCAGCTACCAGGGCGCCGACGGCAAGCCGCGGCCCATCAGCAACGCCGAGGTGGACGAGGCGGGCCGCTTCGACCTGCGCAGCGGCACGCACGCCTCCGTCAACACCTTCTACGCCCAGATCGTCGAGCGGATCGGGCTGAGCAAGCCTCTGGCGCTGGCGGAGTCCCTCGGCGTACAGCAGCTCAACCGCGGCCAGGAGCAGCCCCTGCCGCGGGTGCCCTCAGCGTTCCTGGGCACCGCCGGGGTCAGCCCGCTCGCGATGGCCGGGGCGTTCGCCACCTTCGCCGCCGCCGGACGGCACTGCCCTCCGCACGCGGTCACCGCCATCAGCGGCCCGGACGGCCGCCAGCTCCCGCTCCCGCCCACCAGGTGCCGGCAGGTGGTGGAGCGCGACGTCGCTAACACGGTCACCGACGTGCTGACCGGCGTCATCGACGGTGACGACCCGCTGCGCACCGGCCGGGGCGCCTCGCTCCGTCGGCCCGCGGCCGGTAAGACCGGCACCACCAACGGGAGCACCGCGGCGTGGTTCGTCGGCTACACCCCGCAGCTGGCCACCGCCGTGTGGGTCGGCAAGCACCCCGACCCCAAGCCCATGCGCAGCATCACCATCAACAACCGGTACTACAAGCAGGTGTACGGCGGCAGCGTGCCCGCCGCGGTGTTCCAGGACCTCATGCGTAACGCACACCGCAACCTGCCCGAGAAGAAGTTCGACGCGCCGCCCCGCGACCCGGAGAGCTCTGCGTCGGACTGACCAGGTCAGTGCGCAACCGCGAGCCCCCCGCTACGCAGGGGCTACGTGGCCCGGCTGGTCAGCGTGCTGGTGGAGCACCCGTCGAGCTGACCGCCGTCGTGCAGCCGCCCCGGCAGCCCCTGGAGATCATCGCCGTCGTGCATCCCGGCCCTGTGCTGAACATGGGGGCGGTCGCGCCGCTACCTGCGGGTGACCGGTTTGCGCGGATCCGTCCCAGCGAGGCAACCGCAGCGCTCCCGGCGCTCTCGCCGGCGCCCTGTCTCAGTGGCCCGGGCCGGTCCTGCCGGTGCTGATCGGAGCTGTCGGGGAACTCGCTGCCGATAAGCTAAGGCCTGCTGGAACGAATCCCTAGTCGCGTCCCGTAGGAGGAAGGACGCACAGCACCCGCTGCCCCCGCGACGTCACGCCTGCTGACCTGCGCCCTCAGGACCTGGAATCCCGCCAGGCGAAGGTCCTACGGGCATGCAGTTGCCAGGGCTCGGTCAGCTGAGAGCGAGGACGCGCAGGAGATGCCGGGCGGCGTCGCCACCGTCGTGCTCGGCGATGGCGACGGCGCGGGGAACGTTGAGGTTGTCGAGCAGCGCGCCGGTGACGGCGTGCTGCGCGGTGGGGGAGCGGCTGGGTCGTCCGGCGGCGGTGTACAGCCGCTCGAGGCGGGCGGCGGCCTGGCTGAGCAGGTCGTCGGTGTAGTCCCAGGCGGTCGTCCACGGCCGGTCGAGCAGCAGCAGGCGCACCGCCGCGGGCGTCGTGAACTGCAGCAGGTCGCTGACGAGCACGAGGTTGCCGGTGGACTTGGCCATCTTGGTCCCGTCGCGGCGCACGGCGCCGACGTGCAGTGCGCTGCGGGTGAACGGGCTCGTGGAGGTGGCTGCCTCACCGAGCGCGGCTTGGTAGGCGTGGTGTGGGTAGCGCAGGTCCTCGCCGCCGGCGAGCACGTCGACGCCGCGGCCGAGTACAGCCAGGGCCATCGCGGCGCACTCGGCGTGCCAGCCCGGCCGGCCCCAGCCCCA
>JALYNA010000148.1 GCA_030773455.1 Actinomycetota bacterium | reverse complement strand
GCGCGGCTGGAGCTGCGGTCCTCACCGGTGTCGTAGACGGCGACGATCGCCGGGTGGTTGAGCGAGGCCGCGGCCTGCGCCTCCCGGCGGAAGCGGACCTGGAAGGAGGGGTCGCGGGCGAGGTCGCTGCGCAGCACCTTGACCGCCACCTCGCGGCCCAGCCGCAGGTCGCGGCCACGGTGCACCTCGGCCATCCCGCCGCGGCCGAGCACGCCATCGATCTCGTAGCGCTCGCCGAGCACTGGAGGCGTGGTCATCGGGGGTCCTCTCGGGCGGTGCGGTCCTGCGTCCGGGCGGGGTCCGGCGCAGCGCAGCGGACGGGTGGGCCGCCGGGCAGCCTAACTGCCGGGACCCTCCGGACCCGGGCGGCGCGAGGGGGGCAGCTCACGCCGTGGGGCCCGCGCCGGCCGGGCCCGCCGCCTGACCGTCGACGTCGGTGGGCGCTGCCTCGGTGGTGGCGGTCGCGGTCGCTGAGGGAGCGGCGCTGCCGGAGAGGGTGGGCTGGCTGGTCGCCGGCGCGCTGCTCTGTCCGGCGCCGCCACCCTCCTCCGTCCCGGTGCCCTCCTCGGTGGTGCCGTTCCTCGTGCCGTTCCCGTTCCCGTTCTCGTTCTGGCCGCTGTCGCCGTTCTGGCTGCCGTTGCCGTCGTTCGGGCTGTTGCCCTCGCCGTTGCCCGTGGTCGGCGCCGGAGCGGGGGCGGTCGTCTGCGGCGGGGTCTGGGTCGGCTGCTGAGTGGGGGCCTCTTCCCCGGTGCCGGTGTCCGCGTCGCCGCTGCCGGGCGAGAAGTCCTCGGCGGCGTAGTAGAGCGTGACGGTGGAGTTCAGCGGCACGGCCGCCTGGAACGGGTCCGTGGTGACGACGTCGCCGGCGTCCAGCGGCCGGCCCAGCTCGGCGATCTGGCCGGCGGTGGCCTCCTCCGTCGCGACCTGCAGGCCGGCCTGGCGCAGTTGGGCCGCGACGTCCTCGAGGTTCTGGCCGATGTAGGCGGCGCTGTCCACGGTCACGGTCTCGGCGGTCGGGGCCTCAGCGGTGGGTGCCGCGGTGGTGGGGGCGGCGGTGGTGCCCGACGGGCGCTCGTCCCCGCTGCCCAGCAGGAACCAGGCCCCGCCGCCCAGCAGCGCGAGCAGCAGCAGGCCGGCGAGCAGCCACGCCCAGCGGTTGCGCCCGCGGCCGTCGTCCCCGACGGGGGCATACCGGTCGTCGTCGTCCTCGGGCGGGCGGCGCAGCGGCGGCATGGCGCCGACCGAGGTGCGCGCGCCGCTCACCGCGGCGCCGCCGGCCGAGGCGGCACCAAGCACCTGGGTGCGGGAGTCGCCGAGGTCGTCGACGACCTCGGTGTGTGCGGTCGACGCCACCCCCAGCGGGTAGGGCGGCGTCGTCGCGGGCCCGGCGACCGGCGCGACGGCGGCCGCGTGGGCGGGGGTGAGGCCGTTGCCGGTGGCCACCGATCGGATCGCGGCGGCGAAGGCGGCGCCGTCGGGGAAGCGGTCGGCCGGGTCCTTGGCCAGGGCGCGCTCGATGAGCAGCCGCACGGCCGGCGGCACGTTCGCCGGCAGCGGGGGCGGCTGGCGGTTGATGTGGGCCAGCGCGACCGCGACCTGCGACGTCCCGTCGAAGGGCCGGCCGCCGGTCAGGCACTCGTAGCCGACCACGCCGAGCGAGTACACGTCAGAGGCGGCGGTGACCTCGAAGCCCTGCGCCTGCTCGGGGGAGAGGTACTGCGCGGTGCCGACGACCATGCCGGTGCGGGTCAGCGGCGTGGCGTCGCGGGCCCGGGCGATGCCGAAGTCGGTCAGCTTGACCACGCCGTCGGGCCGCACGATGAGGTTGCCGGGCTTGATGTCGCGGTGCACGACGCCGGCGTGGTGGGCCGCCGAGAGCCCGTCGGCGGCCTGGCCGAGGACGTGCAGCGTCCAGTCGACGGGGAGCTTGCCCTCCTCGTGCAGGATCGTGACCAGCGGCTTGCCCTCGACCAGCTCCATGACCAGGAAGGCCAGCTGGGAGCCGCGCTCGTCCTCGGTCTCGCCGTAGTCGTAGACCGAGGCGATGTTGGGGTGGGACAGCGCCGCGGTGTGCCGGGCCTCGTTGCGGAAGCGGGCGACGAAGCTCGGGTCGCCGGTGAACTCGCTGCGCAGCACCTTGGCGGCGACCTCGCGGTCCAGGACGCGGTCCCGGGCGCGCCACACCTCACCCATGCCACCGGTGGCGATGGGTGCGGTGACCTCGTAGCGCCCGGCGAGGATCGTTCCGGTCGACAGCGCCATCAGCCGCCCTGCCCGTCGAGGTAGGCCTGCATGACATCCCGGGCAATGGGCGCGGAGACGTCCCCGCCCGTGCCGCCGCCGTTGGCCACGAAGACCGCCACGGCGATCTGCGGGTCGTCGGCGGGGGCGAACCCGATGAACCAGTTGTGATCGGCTCCGGCGTTCTCCGCCGTCCCGGTCTTGCCCGCGACGGTCACGCCGGGGATCTGTGCGCGGCGGCCGCTGCCGTTCTGGACGACGCTCACCATCATCTCGGTCAGCCCTGCCGCGACGTCGGCCGAGACCGGCTCGCTGAGCGTTTCGCTGTCGGTCTGGTCGATGACCGACAGGTCCGGCGCCCGCACCTGGTCGACGAGGTAGGGGCTCATCAGCGTCCCGTCGTTGGCCACGGCGGAGGCGATCATCGCGGCCTGCAGCGGCGTGAGCTGGACGTCCTGCTGACCGATCGAGCTGACCCCGAGCTGCGCGTCGTTCTCGATGTCGCCGAGGGTGCTGCCCTCGGTGGTGAGCGGGATCTCGTACCCCTCGCCGGTGATGCCGAACGCCTCGGCCATCTCGCGCACCCGGTCCTCGCCGAGGTCGATGCCGAGCTGCGCGAACGCGGTGTTGCAGGAGACGGTCAACGCGTCGAGCAGGCGCTGCTGGCCGCTGGGGTCGCAGGCCGAGCCGCCGAAGTTCTGCAGCGGCGTCGTGGTGCCGGGCAGCACCAGCTCCTGGGGTGCCGCGACGACGGTGTCGGGCGTGTACCGGCCGCTGGACAGCGCCGTGGCGGACACGACCACCTTGAAGATCGAGCCGGGGGAGTAGCGCGCGTCGATCGCCCGGTTCAGGCGGGGGTCGACCTCCAGGCCGTCGAGCTGCTCGGAGTACTCGCGGATCGCCGCCGGCTCGTGGCTGGAGAGCTGGTTCGGGTCGTACGTCGGGGTGCTGGCCATGCCGAGCACCGCCCCGGTCGCGGGGTCCAGGGCCACGACCGCGCCGGTGACGCCCTCGAGGCCGGCCATCGCCGTCTCCTGCACCGCCGGGTCCAGGGTGAGGACGACGTCGCCGCCGGAGGGGTCCCGCCCGGTGAACAGGTCGGCCAGGCGCCGGGCGAACAACCGGGCGTCCTCGCCGGAGAGGACGTCGTCGGCCGCGCGCTCCAGCTGCGCGTTGCCGTAGACGAGGGAGTAGTAGCCGGTGACCGGGGCGTAGACCGGGCCCTGCGCGTACTGCCGCAGGTAGGTGAGCCGGTCCTCGGTCGGGACCGAGTTGGCGATCTCGGTGCCGGCGACGACGATCGAGCCGCGCTCGCGGTCGTACTCCTCGGCCAGCACGCGGGTGTTGCGGCCATCGGAGCGCAGCTCCTCGGAGCGGACCACCTGGATCACGTTGACGTTGACGATGAGCAGCGTGAACAGGATCAGCACGCTGATCGCGACGCGGCGCAGCGGGGCGTTCACGTCTGCACCACCTCGGTCAGGGCGTCCCCGAGCGCCGGCTTGGGCGGCGCCGCGGGGGCCGCCGGGCGGCGGGCGGCGTCGCTGATCCGCACCAGTAGCGCGACCAGCACGAAGTTGGCCACCAGCGACGAGCCGCCGTAGGCGAGGAACGGCGTGGTCAGCCCGGTCAGCGGCAGCAGACCGGTGACCCCGCCGAGGACGACGAACACCTGCCAGGCGATGGCGAAGGACAAGCCTGCGGCCAGCAGCTTGCCGAAGGCGTCGCGGACGATCAGCGAGGTGCGCAGCCCGCGCTCGACCAGCACCAGGTACACGATGATCACCGCGACCAGGCCGAACAGGCCCAGCTCCTCGCCGATCGCGG
>JALYNA010000147.1 GCA_030773455.1 Actinomycetota bacterium | reverse complement strand
CGCTCTGGTACATCCGCGAGGTCGACCCGCAGACGCTGCTGCTCACCGGGCTCACCCGCGACGGCGTCTTCCTCGTCGAGGGCGGCGAGGTGACCGGCGCGGTGAACAACTTCCGGTTCAACGAGTCCCCGGTCGACCTGCTCGGCCGGATCACCCAGGCGGGCCGCACCGAGCGGACGCTGCCCCGCGAGTGGAGCGACTGGTTCACCCGGGCCGCCATGCCGGCCGTGCGGGTGCCGGACTTCAACATGAGCTCGCTGTCGCCCGCCAGCTGAGGCCTGTCCGTACCGGCGGGACCCGTGGGACCGGTGTGACGGGACGACCATTCCGTCACACCGAAGGGGCATGGCACCCGTGACGTTCCGCGTCTACGCCGTTACCTTCCGTGCTACTGGGTGGTGGTCCTTAGGGGGAACCCCGGCTGTGCCGCCCACAGCGCACGCCGAGACGTGCGCCGGGCGGATTCTCCCTCCGCCCGATCACGGAGAGCTCCGGCGCAGCCGGACCGGTGAGGGGTGGGGTTCCGTGACCAGGACTCAGAAGCCGTCGGTCTTCCAGGTCGGCACCATCTGGGACGACGGGAACACGGTCGTGGTGGCCGGTTGGGGCCTGGGCCTGTGCATCGCCGCCTGCGCCTGCCACCGCCATCCCTCGACCGGGAGCCTGGCCATCGCGGAGGACCAGACGGAGGGCCTGATGGGCCTGACGAGCTACCGCGACGGCGGCTGCGACTGCTGCGAGCCGTGGACCGCCGACGAGCTCGCCGCCGTCGTCCGGGACCTGCAGATGGTCGCCGCCCTCGACGCCCCGGAGCCGCTCGCCGGCTGAAAGAGGACCCCGTCCTCCCCACCCCTCGCAGGCTCGGGTCGGGACCCCGGGACGGGGCCGGCGGGACCCTGCAGGGGAGCCCTCCGTTCTCGTTCCGACCGGCCCCGCATCCGCGGGGCCGGTCGCGGTTCGGCCGCGCTCCTACTCGGGTAGGGCTGCGTCCATGCTGCGACGCGCTGCCCTCCGAGGTGCCCTCGCCGGCCTGGCCGGCACCGCCGCCATGACGCTCGCCGAGAAGGCCGAGCAAGCTGTCACGCACCGACCGGACTCCTACGTGCCCGGGCGCGCCCTGACGGCGCTGACCACCCGCCGCCGGCTGCCGGGGTCCGCGCGCCCACCCGTGCGCAACCACCTCATGCACTGGGGCACCGGTGCGCTTGTCGGCGCCCTGCGCGGGGTGTGGTCGGCCAGCGGCCTGCGCGGTTGGCGCGCCTCGGCCTGGCACACCTCGGTGCGGCTGGCCACCGACCAGACCCTGGAGAACACCACCGGCGTCGGCGCGCCGCCGTGGACGTGGTCCCGCCGTGACCAGGTGGTCGACCTGGGCGGCAAGGCCGTCTACTCCTTCGTGACCGGCGCGGTGGCCGACGCGCTTATCCCCCTCGCGCCGGACCGCACCCCCTCGGGCTCCGCCGGGCCGCGCCGGCGCTAGCTGATCCACTCCCCGCGCGGGGGGCCGCTGGGGCACCCGGGGCTGCTGAGGTCCGCGTGACGGGTGGGGTGCGCACCGGAGCGCGGCACCCGCGCGCCGTCCCTACGCCGTGACACCGTCTCCTTACCGTCCGTGCTCACGCGTTCGGAACACCGTCCACTTCCCGGGACGGGGCGCGGCGAGAGGGGGCCGGTCATGGGCCGCAACCGGACGACGAACCGACCCTGGTCGCGCGCCACGCTGGCAGTCGCCGCCGCCGTCACCGTGCTGCTGGCCCCGGCCACGGCGGGCGCCACCCCGACCACTCCGGACGAGGCCGCTCGGCTGGTCGCCGAGGCCGGCAAGCAGGTGGCCACCCTCGACGAGCAGGTCCACGAGGCGCAGCTGACCGTCGCGGGTTACCAGCAGTCGGCGGCCGCGGCCGCAGCGGCCGCCGCCCAGGCCGACGCCGTCCTCGCGGGCTACGCGCCCCAGCTCGCGGCCATCGCGCAGACCGCGGGGACGAGCCAGTCCCGGATGGCCGCCTTCCTAACCTCCAAGTCCGCGGCCGACGTCGTCCAGCAGATGACCACGCTGGACCTCATCGCCGCCCACACCGAGGGCCTGCTCGCCGAGGTGTCCGTGGCGCAGCGCGCGGCCGAGCAGGCCCGAGCGGACGCCGACGCGGCGGCCGCACAGGCCAACGCGGGCCTCGCCGAGCTGGAGCGCCAGCGGGCCGAGGTGCAGGCCCGGCAGCGGCAGTACGAGAGCGACTACGCGAGCCTCTCCGCGGCGGCGCAGGCCGCAGTCCGAACCTCGATCGCCGGCCCCGTGCTCGCCGCGCCGGACACCGACGCCGTCGTGGCCGCCGCTCCGAGCGGCGACGTCGCAGCGGTCCTCGCCGCCGCGCTCGCGCAGGTCGGCACCCCGTACGAGTGGGGCGGCTCGGCG
This sequence comes from Actinomycetota bacterium, assembly GCA_030773455.1. Lineage (GTDB taxonomy): Bacteria > Actinomycetota > Actinomycetes > Mycobacteriales > Geodermatophilaceae > Geodermatophilus. The sequence goes on along the minus strand of JALYNA010000147.1, from coordinate 963 downwards.
CCGGGCGGCTTCGACTGCTCGGGCCTGACCAGCTTCGCCTACGCCGCTGCCGGCGTCTCACTGCCGCACTCCAGCCGCGTGCAGTCGCGAATGGGCGTGGCCGTCTCCCGCAGCGAGCTGATGCCCGGCGACCTGCTGTTCTTCGGCGACCCGGTCATCTACCACGTCGGCATCTACGTAGGAGGCGGGAAGATGGTGCACGCCCGTACGTTCGGCGTGCCGGTCTCGGTGACCAGCGTCGACATCGGCGACTACGTCGGAGCCCGCCGCGTCCTCTGAGGCCTGATCGCGGCGCCCCGGCGCTCGGCAACCGGCGGGCTGACCTGCGGCTTCGTCTTGCCCTGGCTCTCGTTCGAACCTAGGCCGGTGGCCCGATCGAGCGGGCCGCAGCCGAGCTGGGGGCCCAGGAGCTCGACCGGTGGCTGGATGACCTGGTGCGTCGCGGCTTCGGCGACGCCCCTGGGCCGGGTGATCCGGGCTGGTCACCGGTCGGCCCACCGGACTGGGACTCAGGGCCGTGGGACACCGGCCCGTGGGGATCAGGCCCGTGGGACGGCCTCGATGGCGTGCCCGACCTCGATGGCGTGGCCGACCTCGATGGCGGGAGGGCGACGGGCAGCGTCACCGCCGCGGCGCATGATGCCATCGTGCCGCCAGGCGACCCCGTCGGGCCTCCGACGGGGGAGGGCTGGTGGGCGGCTGCGGACCGGGCGGTGGACGACGCCGGGGCCGCGGTGCACGCCGCCCGCCTGGCCCTGGGCGCGGCGCAGCGGATGGTGGGCACCGCGCAGCGGGCCGATGCCGCCCAGGAGGCCGCCTGGGCCGCGAGCCCGGCCGGGCGGGTGAACGCGGCCGCCGACGCGCTCACCGCCCTGGCCGCGGCCACGGACACCCAGCGGGAGGACCTCGCCGCGCTGCTGGGCGCCACGGCCGGTGGCGGGCTGGCCGACCGGCCGCGGATCG
>JALYNA010000146.1 GCA_030773455.1 Actinomycetota bacterium | reverse complement strand
GGACCTCCTCGCGGGAGACCGGCACGGTCTCGGTCACGTTCTCGGTGACCACGTACTTGCGCAGCCGGGCCCGGCCGACCTCCTCGCTGCGGGTGCCGACGTCGAGGCGCTCCTCCGAGCGGGTCATAGCCTCGTCGGTGGTGGGGCCGGAGGTGTCGCGGCCCACGGTGCGGCCCTGGACGTCGTCGAAGACGCCGTCGTTGTCGCGGTCGGTGCCGGCCAGACCCGCGGTCCCGGCGGTGCCGGCGGTGCCGGCGGTCCCCATGGTCCCCGTGGTCGTCGTGGTGTCGGTCATCCCCTGGCCGGACCCGAGGCCGTAGTAGCGGTAGAGCTCCTGTTCCTCCTGCGGCGACAGGTGCCCGTCGGTGTCGACCTTCGGCGCGTCCTTGACCTGGGCCTTGCTCACCGGTACGCGCAGACCGTCCTCGGTGAGGTCGGCGTCCCGGATCGGGACGAAGGACTCCTTGGTGCCGAACAGGCCGGTGCGCACGGTCACCCACTCCGGCTGGCCGCTCTCGTCGTCGAGGTAGACCTCCGACGCGGATCCGATCTTGTCGCCGCTCTGATCGTAGACGTCCTTGCCGATCACGCGGCTGATGGCTTCGGTGCCGATCATCGTGGGGTTCGCTCCCATCTGAGCACGGGGGGTTCCGGTCACAGACGGGGATGTCCGGCGCGCCGGTCTCGAAACGGCAAGGACTGATCCGACACGCCCGGGCCGGCCGGACGACGGCCCATCCGACCGCTCACATGACGGTTGTGCACCGCATATCCGCAGGTGAGCGACTCCACGACCGGGGCGAGTTCCGGGCGCGGAGCCCGGTCACGGACCGTCACGTTCGGTCAGGTAAGCACGCTCGGGCGTGTCGGACATGGCCGCACACCGGCGCGTCGCCCCCGCCGTCCGGCCGGTAGCTGCCCATCCTGGGGGGCGTGCCTCCCCGCTCGCCGTACGACAACCTGGTCCACCCGCGCACCGTCAAGAAGCCGAGCCCCCAGGTCGAGGCCGAGCGCGACCTGGTCGTGGAGGACCCGAGCTCAGGGTTCGTCGGGGCCGTGGTGCGCTGCGAGAAGGACGTCGTCCACCTGCAGGACCGGAACGGCCGCGTCCGCGCCTACCCGCTGGGCCCCGGGTTCTGGGTCGACGGCCGGCCGGTCGTGCTGGTGCGGCCGAAGCCGCAGGCCCCGGCCACCCCCACGCGCAGCGCCTCCGGCTCGACCTACGTCGCCGGCGCCCGCGCCCGCGTCGCCCGGGAGGGCCGTATCTACGTCGAGGGCAAGCACGACGCGGAGCTGGTGGAGAAGGTCTGGGGCCACGACCTGCGCATCGAGGGCGTGGTCGTGGAGCCGCTGCACGGCGTCGACGACCTGCCCGGGATCGTGCGCGACTTCCGCCCGGCGTCCGGACGGCGGCTTGGCGTGCTGGTCGACCACCTGGTGACCGGATCCAAGGAGAGCCGGATCGCCTCCCAGATCACCGGCGCGCACGCCCTGGTCGTCGGGCACCCGTTCATCGACATCTGGCAGGCCGTCAAGCCGTCGGTCGTCGGGATCAGGGCCTGGCCGACGGTGCCCAGGGGTGAGTCGTGGAAGGACGGCGTCTGCCGCCGGCTGGTCTGGGAGGACGACACCGGCTATGTCTGGGCGCAGCGGATCCTCGCGCGGGTGCGCACCTGGACCGACCTGGAGCCGGCGCTGATCGGCCGGGTCGAGGAGCTCATCGACTTCGTCACCGAGTCACCTGCCTCGTGATCATGGCGCCGCGACCACTCGCCGGACGTGGGGGTGGTCACGGCGCCATGATCACGTTGGGCTGGGGTGTCTCAACCGGGGATGTAGTTGAAGGTGTCCGGGTCGGGGCCGATGCGCTCGCCACGGTCCAGGCCGGTGAGCGCGGCCATGTCCTCGGTGCCGAGCTCGACGTCGAACAGCGCGAAGTTCTCCTGCATGCGCTCGCGGGAGACCGACTTTGGGAAGACGACGTCCCCGCGCTGCAGGTGCCAGCGCAGCACCGCCTGGGCCGGGGTGCAGCCGAGCCGCTCGGCGACGGCACCGACCGCCGGGTCACCGGTCACCTTGCCCTGGGCGAGCGGGGACCAGGCCTCGGTGACGATCTCGTGGTCGGCGCCGAAGGCCCGCAGCTCGTCCTGCGCGAAGTAGGGGTGCACCTCGATCTGGTTGACCGCCGGACGCACCTCGGCTTGCGAGAACAGCCGGCGCAGGTGGTGGGCCTGGAAGTTGGAGACGCCGATGGCCCGGCAGCGGCCGCTGGCGTAGATCTCCTCCATCGCCTTCCAGGTCTCGATGTAGTCGACGTCGATCCCCGGCAGCGGCCAGTGGACGAGGAACAGGTCGAGGTACTCGAAACCGAGGTCGGCCAGCGACCGGTCGAAGGCGCGCAGCGCGTCGTCCCGGCGGTGGAAGCCGTTGTTCAGCTTGCTGGTCACGAAGACCTCGCCCCGGTCCAGGCCTGACCGCGCGACCGCCTCCCCGACGCCCTTCTCGTTGCCGTACATCTCGGCGGTGTCGATGTGCTGATAGCCGATCTCCAGGGCGGTGGAGACGACGTCGGCGGTGTCCTCCGGCGGGACCTGCCAGACGCCGAACCCCAGCTGGGGGATCTGGACGCCGTTGTTGAGTGCGATCGTGGGCACGCTGGCCACGGGGGCTCCTCTCGGTGAGGGACTGGGGGGCGCCGCGCACGCTCGGGGGCGCGCGGCCTGCCGTCGGACCGCCTACCCGCGGACCCGGTGCTCAACCTGTCGCGTCGGACACGACCCCGCCCGGGTACGCAGCAGCGGCGCGCCGGCCAGCGCGAGCAGCGCCGCGAGAGCCGCGGCCCCCGCCGGGACGGCGAACGCGGACTCCGCGCCCCACGCGTCGACGCCGGCGCCGGCCAGCGCGGAGCCGGCCGTGACGCCCAGGGTGAGACCGGTGGTCGTCCACGACAGCGCCTCGGTGAGGGCGGTGCGCGGCACCCGCGACTCGACCAGCGACATCCCCGAGACCAGCACCGGGGCGATCGACAGGCCGGCGAGGAACCCGGTGGCCACGAGAACGGCCAGCGATCCGACGCCCCACAGCAGCTGGGCGGCCAGGCCGAAGGCCACGGCGGTGACCAGGAACCGGCCGGGAAGCGTCCCGGGCAGCCGGGCGACGCCGTAGAGCAGACCGGCCACGAGGCTGCCGAACGCGTAGACGGCCAGCGCGAGCCCGGCCAGCGCGGGCACGCCCTGCTCGTCGGCGAAGCCCACGACGACGACGTCCATCGCGCCGAAGACGGCGCCGACGGCCGTGTAGGTGCCCGCCACGACCAGGACCGTCGCGTTGAGGGCGGCTCGGCGGGACGGCGCCGCGGGGTCGGCCGGGTGCACGGGCGGCTCGGTGGCGTGCTGCCGGGCCAGCCAGAAGCCGCCGACCGCGCCCAGCGTGATACCGGTGAGGAAGCCGACGGGCGGGGCCAGGAGCGTGGCCAACAACGTGACCAGCGGCGGGCCGACGACGAAGACGACCTCGTCGACGACGGCCTCGAGGGCGAACGCGGTCTGCCGGCGACCCGGCTCGGCCAGCGCCTCGGCCCAGCGCGCCCGCACCAGCGAGCCGATGTTGGGCCCGCTCGCTCCGCAGAGCGCGGCCAGCACGAACCAGCTCCACCTCGGCGCGCCGGCGGTCACCGCGGCGACGAAGCCGACCCCCGACAGCAGGTAGCCGGTCATCGCCCAGCGCAGGACGGCGCCCTGCCCGCGGCGGTCCATGGCCCGCGCCCACTGCGGGCTGGCGACCGAGAAGCTCAGCGCCAGCGTCCCGGAGACCGCGCCGGCCAGGCCGTAGCTGCCGGTCTCGCCGGCGACGAGCAGGACGGCGCCCAGGCCCAGCATCGGGATGGGCAGCCGCGCCACCCACCCGGCGAAGGAGAACGCCACCGAACCCGGAACGGCGAACAGGCGGGCGTAGGGACTGAACACGGTGCGGGGTGACACGGAACATCTCGCGCTTCCTGGCCACAGGCGAGTGCGGGGCTGCCCGCCGGTTCCTCGGGTGGCCCGAGGACCGTAGCAACGCACGGGGACGCCCCGCCGTCGATTTCCGGGGGACCGACGGCCTTGCCGCTCGTCCGGGGGAGGGGCACACCGTCGTCCCTGCGCACTACATTCGCAGGCGTGACCTCGACCAGCCCGCTCCCGGACCCGGTTGTCCGCCGTCCGGACCCCGCCCCCGGCACCGGTGGGCTGGTGGACCGGCACGGCCGGGTCGCGACCGACCTTCGGGTGTCGCTGACCGACCGGTGCAACCTGCGCTGCACCTACTGCATGCCGCCGGAGGGCCTGGACTGGCTGCCCAAGGCCGAGGTGCTCACCGACGACGAGCTCACCCGGCTGGTCCGCATCGGCGTCGAGCACCTGGGCATCCGCGAGGTCCGCTTCACCGGCGGGGAGCCGCTGCTGCGCCCCGGACTGGTCGGCATCGTGGCCGCCGCCACCGGCCTGCGGCCTCGGCCCGAGGTCAGCCTCACCACGAACGCGATCGGCCTGGCCCGGGTCGTCCCTGCGCTGGCCGCCGCCGGCCTCGACCGGATCAACTGCAGCCTCGACACCGTCGACCGCGAGCGGTTCACGCAGCTCACCCACCGCGACCGGCTCGACGACGTCCTCGCCGGGCTGGCCGCCGCCCAGTGCGCGGGGCTGACGCCGGTCAAGGTCAACGCCGTCCTGCTGCGCGGGATGAACGAGGCCGACGCCGTCCCGCTGCTGGACTTCTGCCTGGAGCACGGCTACCAGCTGCGCTTCATCGAGCAGATGCCGCTGGACGCCCACCATGCCTGGACCCGCGGCGAGATGGTCACCGCCGGGGACATCCTCGAGCGGCTGTCGGCCGCGCACACGCTGACCCCGGACAGCGAGGAGCGCGGCTCGGCGCCGGCCGAGCGGTGGCTGGTCGACGGCGGCCCCGCGACCGTCGGCGTCATCGCCTCGGTGACCCGCTCGTTCTGCGGCAGCTGCGACCGCACCCGGCTGACCGCCGACGGACAGGTCCGCACCTGCCTCTTCGCCCGCGAGGAGTCCGACCTGCGGACGCCGATGCGTGCGGGCGCCACCGACGCGGAACTGGCCGACCGGTGGCGGATCGCCACCCTCGGCAAGCTCCCCGGGCACGGCATCGACGACCCGAGTTTCCTGCAGCCGACCCGGCCGATGTCGGCCATCGGGGGCTGACCGTGGCCGCTGCGCCCCAGGTCACGGTGCGGTACTTCGCCGGCGCCCGCGCCGCCGCGGGCGTCGACACCGAGACGCACTCGGCTGGCACCCTCGAGGAGCTCGTGGGCCGACTCGTCGAGACCCACGGGGAGCGGCTGGAGAAGGTGCTGACCGCCTGCTCGTTCCTCGTCGACGGCATGCAGACGCGGGACCGGACGCTCGCGCTGGCACCGGGCGCCGTCGTCGACGTACTCCCTCCGTTCGCGGGAGGATGAGGCCGTGAGCATCGTCGGGAAGCTGAGGGCCAAGGCGCAGGAGCTGCTCGGCCGCGCGGAGCAGGTCTACGGGGAGTCGCACGGCGATGCGGCGGCGACGGCCGCCGGCGAGGCGCACGTCATGGAAGCCGAGGACGAGGCCGCGAAGCGCGCGGCGCGGCGGTCCGACGGCGAGGGTCTCGCCGGCTCCCACTGAACACTTCGCCTCGCCTCAGGGTGCGGTTCCCAGCAGGGCAGCGGTCATCTGCGCGGCCAGCCAGGCGCGGAACTCCTCGTGCGACCAGCCCTGCTGCGTGACCAGCGCCGCGTGATGGGCCGGGTCGTTGTAGAACCACAGGATCTCCACCGCACGCTCGGCGTGGAGGCCGGCACGGAGCCAGCCGACCCCGACCAGGTGATCCAGCACCATCCGCGCGCCGGCGAGCCGGTTGCGCTGCAGCGTCTCCCACAACTCACGCGCCTCGGGGGCACTGTCAGCCGCCCGGCGGACGGCCTCGAAGACGGCTGAGGCACGACTCCCGATGCGCGCACAGACCCCGGCGTAGGCATCGAGGACCGCGGCGGCGTCCTGCGCCTCCCACACCGGGCGGAACCAGGGCCGCTCTGCCACCGGGACGGGCGCGTCGTCGCCGGACAGCGCCTCGTCGAGCACCTGCCGCAGCAGGGCGGCCTTGGAGCCGAAAACGGCGAAGACGGTCGGCCGGGCCACGCCGGCCGCCATCGCGACGTCGGCCAGCGAGGTCGCGGCGTAGCCGCGGGTGGTGAACAGCTCGCCGGCCGCGGCGACCACCGCCCGCCGGGTGCGGCGCGCGCCCTCCTCCCGGAGCGCCGAGCGATAGGTCCGGCGCGACTCCGGCTTGACCTCCTCGTGCATTCGGCCATACTACCGACCTATTCGCTAGACACTGTCTATTGAAGGGATCCGCCATGACCGACCGCACGCACCCCGGGCCACGCCTCCTGCGCCCCGACGAAGGCCGAGCGCTGTGGTTCCTGGGAAACCTGATGACGGTCAAGGTCGACGCGGACGACACGCAGGGGCGGGTCACGGTCGTCGAGTTCCTCAACCCCCCGGGCTTCGCGCCGCCACTGCACCGGCACACCCAGGAGGACGAGATGTTCCTCGTACTCGACGGCTCGGCGACGTTCTTCTGTGGCCAGGAGCAGTTCACCGCTACCGAGGGGGACTTCGTCCTGCTGCCCTCCGGCCTGCCGCACACCTTCCTGGTCGGCTCCGACGGTCCGCTGCGGACCCTGCAGATCACCACCCCCGCCGGATTCGAGACGTTCGCGGCGGCGGTGGGGCAGCCGGCGAGCGAGCGCCGCCTGCCCGAACCGGGTCCGGTCGATCCCGCCGCCCTGGCGCACGCGGCGCAGTCGCACGGGGTGGAGATCCTCGGCCCGCCGCCGGGTCACTGATCTCGGGAGGGTCGCCGGCCCGCCACTACGGAACAGCGACCTTCCTTCCTCGCCGCCGGAGTGCGCCGACCTCCTCCGGTGCGCGGCCGCTCCAGGCGTGCGAAGGCGAGTGGAGCGAGTACAGCGAGGAGGTGCGCATGCACGGCTCCGCTCTCCCCCGCCGGACGACGACGCGGGCGGCGGTCCTGTGCGGGACCTTCCTCGCCAGCCTGGCCACGCCTGCCGTCCCGGCTGCTGCGCACCAGCCGCGGGGGGACGGGGAGACCCGTCGGCTGGAGGGTGAGGGCGAGGCGGCCGGTCCCCGCCGCCCTGACGACGGAGGGACCCCGGTTCGCTGAACCTGCGCACGCTGTCGTTCCGTAACCCGTGCGGAGCGAGGACGATGGTGCGCATGGCTGCTCCAGCCGTCTCCGACGTCGCCGCCTGGCGCGACTTCCCGGCCGCGGCCTGTGATGCGCTGGCCGCACTCCACGACCGCCTCGGCTGGACGTGTGGGTGGTGACCCGGGTCCTGGACGACCGGCAGATCGTGCTGCACGCCCATCCCCCCGACCTGATCCCCCCGGGGACCTGGCTGCCGTGGGCGGACACCTTCTGCCGCCTCATGATCGCCGGAGCGGCCCCGCGAGCGGCCACGGTGACCGCCGCGGTTCCGGCCTACGCGAACCTCAGGGAGGGACCGGCCGCGCGGATCGCCGCCTACATCGGCGTCCCGCTGGTCGCCGCGGACGGCGAGGTGTTCGGCACGCTTTGTGCGTGGGGGTTCCGTGCCCGGCCGCGCAGTGCCGCACGGGACCTGCCGCTGGTCGAGATGCTGGCACGCCTGCTCAGCAGCCTCATGGCGGCCGGCATGACCCCGCCCGACCCGCCGGAGCCGGCCTCCCGCGCCTGACCGGGCCGCGCGGTCACCGGTCGAGGGGAGCCCCCGTCAGGGGCAGGCCACCCACTCCTCGTCGCCGTCGGTGAAGACCTGCCGCTTCCAGATCGGCAGCCGCTCCTTCACCAGGTCGACGAGTTCCGCGCAGGCGGCGAAGGCCTGGCCGCGGTGCGAGGAGCTGACCGCGCAGGCCAGCGCGATGTCGCCGATGCCGAGCATGCCCACCCGGTGGGAGACGGCGACGGCGTGCACCTCGGGCCGGGCGGCGAACTCCGCGGCCAGCTCGATGATCACCTGCTCGGCGCTCGGGTGGCCCACGTACTCCAGCTCGGTGACCGACCGGCCGCCGTCGTGGTCGCGGACCACGCCGGCGAAGGACACGACCGCGCCGGCCGCCTTGTCCGCGACGGCGTCCTCGTGCTCGGCGACGGACAGGGGTGCGTCGACGACCCGGGCGATCACGGCGCCGACGGTACCCCGCCGGGGGGCACGTCCAGGTCGGTCGGATCGGCCAGGCCCGTGCAGTCGACCTCGGTGACGTCATGGCCGGCGAGGTAGGGGCGGGCCCCCTCGTCCCCGGTCGCGGTCGCCACGACGCCGGCCCAGTGCTCCCGGCCCAGCAGCACCGGGTGCCCGCGGACGCCGTCGTAGGTGGCGATCGCCAGCGCGTCCGGAGCGGCGTGCGCGGCGAGGGCGCGCAGCGCCTCCGGCGTCATCCCGGGCATGTCGACCAGCGTGACCAGCACCGCGTCGATCCGTCCCGGCCAGCCACGCAGCCCGTCCAGGCCGGTGCGCAGCGAGGAGGCCATGCCGGTCTCCCAGTCGCGGTTGGCCAGGACGGTGGCGCCGTCGAGGTCCGCCGTCCGCCAGACGTCGACGGCTCGCGCACCGAGGACGACGAGCACCGGGTCGCACGCCGCCCGCGCCGTCCGCACCGCCCGCTCCACCAGCAGGCTGCCCCCGTACTCGACCAGGGCCTTGGGCATGCCGTAGCGGCGCCCGCCGCCCGCGGCGAGGACCAGCCCCGCGACGGCACCCATGCAGTCAGCCTGGCACAGTCGGTCGCGCATCTTGATGCAGCTGCGGCCTGCCGCGCATCATGACGGCATGCGCACCACCATCGACCTGCCGGACGACGTGCACCAACTCGCCACCGCGATCGCCCGGGATGCGGGGACCACGCTGAGCGAGACCGTCACCCGGCTGCTGCGCTCGCCGCCCCGGGGCCCTCCCGGGTGACCATCAGCAGCGTGACGGGGCTGCCCGTCATCTCCCTTGGACGCATCACGACCAGCGAGGACGTCCGCTCGCTGGACGACGAGGAGTGACGGACCTCCTCGATGCCAACGTGCTCATCGCGCTGGCCGTTGCCGACCACGTGCACCACGAGCCGGTGGAGAGCTGGCTCGCCCAGGACCAGGCGCCCTTCGCCACCTGCCCGGTGACCCAAGGCGCCCTCGTCCGTCACCTGCTCCGCGGCGGGGCGGAGGCCGCAGAGGTGCTCGGCCTGGTGCGCAGGCTCGCGGCCGACGAGCGGCACGAGTTCTGGCCGGACGACCTCGGCTACGGCGACGTCGACCTCCGCGGCGTCGTCGGGCACCGGCAGGTCACCGACGCGTACCTCGCGGCACTGGCACGGAACCGGGGCGGCCGGCTGGCGACCCTGGACCGGGGCCTGGCGCTCCTGCACGCCGAGGTCGCCCTCCTCATCGAGCCGTGAACGGGCCTCAGCGCGCGTAGACGGCGACGTCCGAGGCCTTGACCGACGCCCAGACGGAGGCGCCGGGGGCCAGCGCCAGCTCCGCGTACGCGGCTTCCGTGACGTCGGCCAGCAGCGGCACCTCGCCGTCCAGCTCGCAGCGCACCGTCGACCCGTGCGGGGTGACCGAGAGCAACCGGGCCGACCACACGTTGCGCGGGCTGCCCTCGGGCCGGGTGGTCCACAGCGCCACCGACTCCGGGCGGACGGCGACGAACACCGGGCCCGCGGTCTGCTCGCCCACCGCCACGCGGCCGCCGCCGTCCAGCCGCACCGCCGTCCCCTCGCCCTCCCCGGGCAGCAGCGCCAGGCCGACGAGCCGGGCGACGTAGTCGGTGCGGGGGTGGCGGCTGACGTCGGCCGGCGTCCCGGCCTGCACCACCCGGCCCTCCTCGACGACGACGACGCGGTCGGCCAGCGCCATCGCGTCCACCGGGTCGTGGGTGACCAGCACGGTGCAGCCGGGGAACTCGGCGAGGTGGCGGCGCAGCTCGGCGCGGACCGTGAGCCGGGTGCGGGCGTCGAGGGCCGACAGCGGCTCGTCGAGCAGCAGCAGCGCCGGCTCCCCCACCAACGCGCGGGCCAGCGCCGCCCGCTGGGCCTGCCCGCCGGAGAGCCGGCCGGGCCGCCGGTCGCCGAACTCGGCGATGCCCACCCGCGCCAGCCAGTCGCGCGCCGCGGCGCGGGCGGCGGCCTTCCGGACGCCGCGGGTGCGCAGTCCGAAGGCGACGTTGTCGGTGACCGACAGGTGCGGGAAGAGCAGGTGGTCCTGGAAGACCATGCCCAGCCGGCGCTCGTGGGCGGGGACGTGCACGCCGGCCGGGACGTCGTCCCACGTCTCGGGGCCGACGGCCACCCGCCCGTCGTCGGGCGGCAGCAGGCCGGCGAGCACGCGCAGCAGGGTGGACTTGCCGGCGCCGTTGGGACCGAGGACGGCGAGCACCTCGCCGTCGGCCACCTCGAGGCCGAGCTCCACGGTCAGCGGGCCGCGGGCCACGCGGACGTCGGCGGCGAGGGTCACCGCGCCACCCGGGTCAGCCAGCGGTCGCGCAGCAGCAGCAGTGTGGCGACGGAGACGGCGAGCAGCACGAGGGACAGCACGATCGCCGCGTCCGGGTCCTGCTGCAGCGCCAGGTAGACCGCGAGCGGCATCGTCTGCGTCGTCCCCGGGAAGTTGCCCGCGAAGGTGATGGTGGCGCCGAACTCGCCCAGCGCCCGGGCCCAGCAGAGCACCGCGCCGGCGGCGATGCCCGGCGCGACCAGCGGGAGGGTGACGCGGCGGAACGTCGTCCACCGGTCGGCGCCCAGGGTGGCGGCGGCGTCCTCGAAGCGGGCGTCTGCGGCCCGCAGCGCCCCCTCGACGCTGATGACGAGGAACGGCATGGCCACGAAGGTCTCGGCGATGACGACGGCGGTGGTGGTGAAGGGGATCGTGACGTCGAGGGCCTGGTCCAGCCAGCGGCCGACGAGGCCCTGCCGGCCCAGCACGAGGAACAGCGCCACGCCGCCGACGACCGGGGGCAGCACCAGGGGCACGGTGACCAGGGCGCGCAGCACCGACCGGCCGCGGGCGCGGGACCGGGCGAGCACCCAGGCCAGCGGGATGCCGAGCAGCAGCGAGAGCACGGTGGCGGCCGTCGCCGAGACCAGGGACAGCCGCAGCGCCTGCCCCACCGCCGGGCTGGTCAGCTGCGGCACCACCTGGCGCCACGGAGTGCGGATGACCAGGCCGGCCAGCGGCAGCACGAGGAAGGCGACGGCGAGCACCGCCGGGACGAGCAGCGGGACGGGGACGCCGGGCTCCCTGTTCTTCCTCACGGAATCCGGAAACCTGCGTCGGCCAGCGCCTGCTGCCCCTCCTCCGAGCGCACCAGCTCGACGAAGGCGGCCGCCGCCTGCGGGTTGGGGGCCTCGCGCAGCACGGCGATCGGGTACCGGTTGACCGCCCGCTCGGCCTCCGGGACGTCGATCCCCTCGACCCCCTCCCCCGCCGCGGCGATGTCGGTCGTGTAGACCAGCGCCGCGTCGACCTCGCCGAGCTCGACCTTGGTCAGCGCGGCCCGCACGTCCTCCTCGAGCGTGTCGGAGACGGCGGTCACACCGGCGGCGGCGAGGACGTCCGCGGCGGCGGCGCCGCACGGCACCTGCGGCGCGCAGACGGCGACCGTGAGGTCCTCCCGCGCGAGGTCGGCGAGCCCGATGACCCCGGCCGGGTTGCCGGGAGGGACGGCGACCTGCAGCACGTTGGCGGCGAAGACCTCCGGGTCCCCGGCCAGCCCGGCGTCGGTGACGGCGGCCATCTGCGGCTCGTTGGCGCTGGCGAAGACGTCGGCCGGGGCGCCCTGGGTGACCTGGGCGGTCAGCGCGGAGCTGGCCGCGAAGGTGAAGCGCACATCCAGGCCGGGGGAGTCGGCCTCCAGCTGCTCGCCCAGGCCGGAGAAGACGTCGGTCAGCGAGGCGGCCGCGAAGACCGTGAGGGTCCCGGCGAGCCCCGCGGCCCCGGAGCGCGGCGCCGTCCCCGCGCCGTCGACCGCCCCGCCGCAGCCGGTCAGCGCGAGCGCCGCGACGAGCGGCAGCACGACCGGGGCGCGCGGGGCCATGGGGACCTCCCTCGGCGGACCGCGTGGTCCGCGCCTGCGGGACGATAACCCGCCTGAGCCCGCAGATGCGACCTCTTGACCGGTGGAGCTCCGCTGCTGCGGCCGGTCAAGGAACGTCGACGCTGACCTGGGTCGCCTTGACCGTCGCCACGGCCCGCACGCCGACGTCCAGCCCCAGCTCGTCGGCCGCTTCCCGTGACATCAGCGAGACCAGGCGGAACGGCCCGGCCTGGATCTCCACCTGGGCCATCACCGTGTCGCGGACGACGCGGGTGACGATCCCGGTCAGCCGGTTGCGGGCCGAGGAGCCGCGGGTGGCGCCCGGCTCCGGGGCCTCGTGCAGCCGGCTGGCCAGCCGGGCGAGGTCGGCGCCGTCGACGGAGGCGGGTCCGCCCCCGTCGCGGGAGGCCGGCAGTCGGCCGCTGTCGATCCACCGGCGCACCGTGTCGTCGCTGACGCCGAGCAGGCCCGCGGCCTCGGCGATCCGGTACCTGGTGGCCACCGTCGGACCATACGTCCGCGGATGCGGAGCACGGGGTTCCCGCAGCCACGTGTACGCAGCCCTGTGGACGGCGGCGCGTCGTCCCCATGTTCGACCGGGTGGTGGAGGCGCCCGGTCAGATCCGCCAGGATCGACCTGTGAGCAGAACCGCCGCCGAACGACGCGCCGCCCGCAAACGCAAGCAGCAGCACCGCGGCCGGCACCGCGCCGAGTCCGCCGGGCAACAGTCGGATGCGACGCTTCTCGTCCGGCACTTGCTGCACGCCGGGGCGATGGGCGCGGCAGGCCTGGCCGAGGTGAGCCCGGAGGAGGTGGCCGTCCGGCTGGCCGAACTGGACCCCGGCGTCGACGGCACGGGCCTCGCATCGGGTCTGCTGGCCGAGCAGCTGGCGGGGATGGAGGAGCACGGCTGGCAGCCGGCCGACGCGGTCCACGTGGTGCGGCGCAAGGCGTCGGCCCGGGCGGTCCGCCTGGCCGTCGCCCTGGTCCTGGCCCGGTCGGCCCAGCTCGACGCGGCTGCCTGGGCACCGGAGGAGTGGCTGTTCCAGCTGTCCGCACTGGAGACCGAGATCCCCGGCGCTCGTGGCGGGCCCGCCGCTCCGGTGGCCGCCTGGCGGCTCGCCGAGGCGCTTGACGCGGGAACCGCCTGGCGGGAGGTGCTCACCGTCACCGCCCTGTGGCTGCGGGCAGTCGAGCTAGCGCCGGTCGGGCCCCCGCCCTCCCGCTGGGGGGCCGGTGCGCAGCGGCAGGGAACGCCGGGGCGCCGCGCGACCTCGAGCAGCGCACCGGACTCCCGCGTGCTCGGGCGCATCCGCGGGCTCCTGGCCAAGGCCGAGTCGACGGAGTTCCCGGAGGAGGCCGAGGCGTTGACCGCCAAGGCCCAGCAGCTGATGACCCGTTACGCCGTCGACGCGGCGGTGCTCGACGCCGAGCAGGGGCGTTCCTTCGCCGCTGAGGTCCGCGCCCGGCGGGTGCACGTCGAGGACCCGTACACCGAGGAGAAGGTGCGGCTGCTCGACGAGGTCGGCCGAGCGAACGCCGTCCGGGTCGTGCTGCACCGGGGGCTCGGCATGGCCACCGCCGTCGGGCTGCCGGTCGACCTGGAGCTGACCGAACTGCTGTTCACGTCGCTGCTGGTGCAGGCCACCCGGGCGATGGCCGAGACCGGGCGGGCCGGCAACCGGCGCACCCGGTCACCGTCCTTCCGCCGCGCCTTCCTGCTCGCCTACGCGATCCGCATCGGCGAGCGGCTGGCACAGGCCCGGGACGAGACCACCGCCGAGGCGGAGTCCTCCGCCGGCACGTCCCTGGTGCCGGTGCTGACCGCCCGCGCACAGGCGGTCGACGAGACGTTGAGCGAACTGTTCCCCGACCTGGTGCACACGAGCACCCGGGTGAGCAATGCGCAGGGCTGGCACGCCGGCCGGCTCGCCGCCGAGCATGCCGACCTGCGCCGGGGCCGCGGTCAGGTGACCCGCTGACCCCAACGGGTCAGCGCCCGATCGCGTCTACAGCACCAGCCGCTACTCCTTCTCGACCGTGCCCACGGCATCGATGCCGTGGGCACGACCGGCGAGGGCCTGCGCCTGATCAACAGGTTCCGCACCAGCGACGGCGTCCGGATCGCCGAGCCTGCGGTCCGCACCCGCACGGAATGGGCCGCCACGGTCATCCGCGACGGCCCGCTCCGGGTCGTTCTCCTCGTCAGGCTGCGCGCCCGGCAGGGAGTCGTGCATCAGAGCCGCTCGCACTGCCCCTGCTTCTGGGCAGCGATGTTGCCACCGCCGGTCGGGAAGGGGGTGTTGTCCTGGCACTGCAGGCCGTTGACGATGCGGTTGTCGGTGACTGTCAGCCCACCGGTGTTCTTGTTGGCCTGGATGCTGCCGCCGACCTCGTTCTTGTCGATGGTGACGGGGACGCGGTTGTCGGCGAACTGGACGTCGCCGGTGACGCTGTTGCCGGCGAGGACGAGCCAGCCGCTCGGGTTCTGCTCGCCGCCGCCCTTGCTCAGCGACACGCCGTTGCCGATGGTGCTGTTGCGCACCTCGACCTTGGTCGGGCTCTCACCGGAGATGGTGCCCGTGGTCTCCACGCCGGCGGCGACCAGGGTGGCGCGGGACTTCACGATGATCCCGCCCTCGACCTGGGTGCCATTGAGAGCGCAGGTGGCGTCGTCGGGAACGATGATGCTGCCCACGACGGTGACGGCGCCCAGCGTCTCGCGGCACTCGAAGTCGCCGGCCTGGGCGGCGGGGGCGACGGCCACACCGCCGGCCAGGGCGAGGGCGGTGGCGACGGCGAGCTTGAGGGGGGTCTTCATGGTGAGAAGGCTCCTGGGTTGTGATCGGGGGATCCGGCGGCTGCCGGCGTCCTCCCTGCGATGAACCCAGGTTGCGCCCGGGACATGAGATGCCCGTGAGCCGAGCATGAGAACCTTCTAAGGAGCTTCCGCGGTTTCCGCGGGCCCGCCGGTCAGTCGCCGCGCGGCCGCACCTGCAGCTGGTAGCCCATGCCCCGCACCGTCCGGAACAGGTCACCCCCCAGCTTCCGCCGAAGGTACCCGACGTAGACGTCGACGACGTTCGACCCGGGGTCGAAGTCGTACCCCCAGGCCATGTCCAGCAGCTGGGCGCGGCTGAGGACCTGCCCGGCGTGGCGGACGAAGGTCTCGGCGAGGGCGAACTCCTGCGCGGTCAGCTCCACGTCGCGACCGTCCACGCTCGCCGTCCGGGTGAGCAGGTCCAGCCGGAGGGGGCCGGCCTCCAGGGCCGTCGTCGCCTCTGGGGTCGGGGCGTCCCGCAGCCGGGCGCGGATCCGGGCGAGCAGCTCCTGGAAGCTGAACGGCTTGGGCAGGTAGTCGTCGGCACCGATGTCCAGGCCGGTCACCCGGTCACGCACCTCGTCGCGTGCGGTGAGCAGGATGATCGGCAACCGCTCGCCCCGCGCCCGGACTTCGCGGACGACCTGGAACCCGTCCTTCACCGGCAGCCCGACGTCGAGCAGAACCAGGTCGAAATCGCCGTCCCGGGCGAGCACGCTCGCCCGGCCGCCGTCGTCGACCACCGTCGTCACGAAGCCCTGGGCGCGCAGGCCCTGCTCCAGGAAGGCGGTGATTCGCGGTTCGTCGTCGACGATGAGGATGCGGGTCACGCGCCCTCCTCGCTGGCCGGGAGGACGAGGGTGAACGTCGCGCCCTGGCCGGGCCGGCTGTCCAGGTCGACCCGCCCGCCGTGCGCCTCGGCGATCGCGCGGACGATGGGCAGGCCCAGACCGGCGCCTTCGGAGCGCCGGCGGGCTCGCCGGCCGCGCCCGAATCGCTGGAAGATGTGCTCGCGGTCCTCGTCGGGGACGCCGGGCCCGGTGTCGCGCACCCACAGCCGCACCTGCCCTGCGTCCCGGCGGCTGCCCAGCGCCACCGTGTCCTCCGGCCCGGTGTGCTGGACAGCGTTGGCGGCGAGCTGGACGAGGGCCTGGGTGAGCCGCTGCCGGTCGCCGCAGAGGCAGCCCTGCGCCACCTCGTCCAGCTGCCACGCGCGCGGCCCCAGTGCCCGGGCCTTGTCGGCGGCCTCCACGGTCAGGTGCGCCACGTCCACCGGCGCCAGGACCAGGAAGTCCCGCCGGTCCGCGCGGGCCAGCAGCAGCAGGTCGTCGACCAGCCGGCTCATCCGCTGCAGCTCGTCGAGCACGAGCTCCACCGTCTCGCGGCGCGCGACCGGATCGTCGCCCATGAGCTCCAGGTGACCGCGGATGATCGTGATGGGGGTACGGAGCTCGTGTCCGGCGTCCTGCACGAACTCACGCTGGGACGCGAAGGCCCGCTCCAGCCGGTCCAGCATGTCGTTGAAGGTCGTGGTCAACTCGGCTACCTCGTCCCCGCTGTCGGGGACGGGGATGCGCCGCCCGAGATCGGTGTCGCTCAGGCCGCGGGCGGTCTCGGTGAGCAGCCGCACCGGGGCCAGGGCCCGGCCGGTCGCCGCCCAGGCCAGCAGGCTGGCGAGCAGGAGCAGGACACCGATGACCGCGCCGGCCACCTCCACCGTCGCCAGCACCTCGGCCCGCTCCGCGGAGACGAAGCGCGCGACCACGAAGGTCCCCTCCGGGCCGCCGTCCGTGCGGACGGGGCTGACGAGGTACTCGATCCGTCCCTCCGGGGACCGCACCGACCCCCGCTCCGACCCCCGCTCCGCTCCGTCCCGTCAGCCGCCCGCCACCGGTCGAGCAGCGCGGGATTGCGCAGGAGGGAGTAGGGAGCGGGTGTCTCCAGGAAGGGCTCGCCGTCCACCAGCGTCGCGAAGGCCTCCCCGGTGCCGGGCACCTTGCTGCGCAGGAAGTCGGTGAACACCTCGTCGACGGGGACCCCCGGCTGCTGGGCGGCGGCGAGCAGGCGCAGTTGCTCCACCTCTCGGCGCAGGCCGCTCTCCACGTTGCTCTCGAGCCTGTTGATCAGCAGCTCGCGCAGGATGAGGACCGCCAGCAGCGTGGCCAGCGCCAGGAGCGCCACGAACCAGGTAAGCACGCGGGCTCGGACACCGCGGAGCCACCGCCGGCCCCGTCCGCGGGCCGGACTCACGGCGCGGCTCCCGCGCGCCGACGGGGCAGGGCGGACCGGCCGTCGCGGGGACCGGTCCCCGCGGCGGCCTCGCCCGTCAGGCGCCGTTGCACGGGAGGCGCCTGCCCGCACGCGATCGCTCCCATGCACGGTGAGTGCCCGCGCCGCAGGCGGCGCTGTTGTCACGAGCGCTCCGTTTGCTGATCTCGGCCGTGGGGCAGCCGGTGCCGGTGCCCCGCGAGAAGAACGACAACCCAGCCGGGGCATCCGCCTCCGTCCGCACCCGCCGCATCCGGGAGGTCGCCCGCGAGCTGCTCGGCTTCGAGGACTTCCGGCCGGGCCAGGAGGAGGCGATGCAGTCGGTCGTCTCCGGGCGCGACACCCTCGCGGTGCTGCCCTCGGGCGCCGGCAAGTCCGCCGT
>JALYNA010000145.1 GCA_030773455.1 Actinomycetota bacterium | reverse complement strand
CCGAGGTGGTGCTCCGGGCGTCCGGCGCCGCGAGGGTCGTGCCACCGCCGCCGGCGGCCACGCCGCCCGCGGGCGAGGTGCTCACGTCCACCCCCGCGTTGACCGCGATGCCGTGCGGCAGCGCGACGTAGGGGAAGGAGCGGCTGAACGGCACGTCGTTGCTGCTGACCCTGTCGCCCTCTGCCAGCGGCTCCACGATCGACACGCCGGTCGCCGCGCCCCCGCGAGCGTCCACAGTCACCGCACCCTCGAGTGCCTGCAGCCCGATGTCGACCACGTCGTCGGTCAGCCGCCGCCCGTTGGGGAAGCCGGCGGTGTCACCGCCCAGCACGCCCAGCGGGTTGGCCTCCGCGGTGGGCGGGATGGAGGTGTTGAGCCGCAGCAGCTCCGCCGGGGTCACGTTGGCGGGCTGGTTGAGGCCCTTGAGGCCGGTGAGGAAGATGGTGAAGAGGTCGTCCCGCGGCCCTTCCGGCGCCGGGATGCCGTAGATGGCCTCCACCAGCTGCGGCACCTCCGGCTCCAGCACCCGGTCCACCGCCGCCTGCACGGAGGCGTCGTTCTCCGGCTCGAGGGAGTTGAAGGCGTCCTTCAGCCCCACCGGCAGCACGACCTCGTTCACCAACGGGTTGCCCAGACGCGACACCTGGACGAAGTCGCCGCTGCGCTCCGTGGTGCCGTCCGGGTTGATCGTCATCGTGGACGGCCGCTCCGTCGTGGACCACACGCCGATGACCGGCTCGCCCTCCGAGACGAGGGCCGTCTTCGGCACCTGGATGCCGATGGTCTTGACGTTGTAACCGTCCAGGGTGTCGATGCCCCGCTCGGAGAGGTCACCGCCGTAGAGCAGGGCGAAGATCCGCAGGTCGAGGAAGAACGGGTCGTCGGCCTGGCCTGCGAAGGTCTTGCCGCCCTCGGGCAGCGGGATGATGGCCTCCTGCCGCAGCGCGGCGTAGTTGGGCATCGACGCCGGTCCGACGTTGTCCGGCGCGGCGGGGGCGTCCTGCACCAGCACGCGCTCACCGTCGGCGGTGACCTCCGTCAGGGTGTACGTCTGGCGGAAGAGCAGGTTCTCGTCGGTCAGGGACTCGACCGGCCCGTTGTTGTAGAGGAAGGTGCCGTCGGCGGCGTCCTCGTACTGCACCTCGGGGCGCAGGTCCTGGGTGCTGAACTCCCACCGGTAGGTGATGTCGGGAACCGCATCGCCGTTGTTGTCGATCTTGATGGTGTAGCGCGCGTCCTCGGCGAAGGGGTAGAAGTTCGGCCCGCCGTCCGGCTCCTGCAAGGGGTACCAGTTGGCCAGCAGCGTGACCGTGTCAGGGGCGTCCGGGGAGACGAAGGCGTACACATCGGTGTTGTCCGCCTTCGGGTCGTTGAGGATGTTCGGTGCCTCCCGGTGGCTGGACGCCACGCCGGTGGTGGCCCCCAACAATCCGGGGGTTGTGACGGCGACGGTGACCGCGGCGACACTCAGTGCGACGCGCCGCTTGGGGATGTTGCTCACATGCTCTCCCGTTGTTCGGAGGGATCGAGGGTGCCCGATCAGGGGTACCAAGCAACGACGGACCGGACGGCGTTCGCTGCTTGTTTCCGTGCCAGCGCCGCCCGAGCCGCAGCAGCGCGCCCCCTCCTTCCCTCCGTGACTCATGACTCTCGGAGCTCTCCAGGCTTGCCCGCCGGACGTCCTCACCCCGAGTTGCGGCAAACTTGGTGCTGCGCAGAGTGTTCGAAACCGGCCGCCGGATGGATTGCGCTGTTTTCCCCTCTTTTGTCACTCTTCTGGGGACCGGGCCCCTCCCCCATTCGGGCTGCGGTGCCCCGCAAGCCACTGGCGCTACGGCGTCGCCCCATCCCAGCCGTGTCGAGTAGCGCGGAGTGGTGACCGACCCGGAGAACAGCCGTCCGCCATCGGGCCCCGGACCGCCGCGCGGTCGTCGGTGGAATGCCTGGCCGGGCAGCACCTCTGGCGACCGCTGCGTCCGCGTGATGCTGCCGACCGTCCGGTCGCTCCCTTCAGGGCTTTCGACACTGGGCCTCAACCCGGCCCGCCTCCAGCCCGGGCCGCCAGTCTGCTGCCGGGCCCCCTGACAGCTACCCGGACCGGACTCACACACCGGCGAGCGACGAGCAGCACGAACACGACGATCACCTCGCCACGGGGTCATCCCTGTTCCGCTGGCCGCACGAGAGCCACGGGATGGCATGGTGATCGACCTGGCGCGCTCGTCGAGGCGCGCATCGGCACATCGCTCGACGGCTGCGGATGGCCTGCATGACACGAGCCGGCCCCCTCCCTCGCACGGAGGGCCGGGGGCCGGCGTCGGTGCGGCTCGGTCAGCGCTTGAGCGCGTACTCCTTGAGCAGGCCCCGGCTGATGATCATCTTCTGGATCTCGCTGGTGCCCTCGCCGATGAGCAGGAACGGCGCCTCCCGCATGAGCCGCTCGATCTCGGCCTCCTTGGAGTAGCCGTAGCCGCCGTGGATCCGGAAGGACTGGGTGGTCACCTCGGCGCAGTACTCGCTGGCCAGCAGCTTGGCCATGCCGGCCTCGACGTCGTTGCGCTTCCCGGCGTCCTTGAGCCGAGCGGCCTTCACCATCATGGCGTGCGCGGCCTCGACCTTGGTGGCCATCTCGGCGAGCTGGAAGGCGATCGCCTGGTGCTGGGCGATCGGCTTGCCGAAGGTCTCCCGCTGCTGGGCGTACTGGATGGCCAGCTCGAAGGCCCGGATCGCGATGCCACAGGCGCGCGCGGCGACGTTGACCCGTCCGACCTCGACGCCGTCCATCATCTGGGCGAAGCCGCGGCCGGGCGCGCCGCCGAGGACGTCGTCGGCCGTGGCCCGGTAGCCGTCGAACACCAGCTCGGTGGTGTCGACGCCCTTGTAGCCCATCTTGTCGATCTTGCCGGGGATGGTGATGCCCGGCGCGGTCTGCCCGTAGCCGGGCTCCTTCTCGACGAGGAACGTCGTCATGTTCTTGTAGACCGAGTCCGCGCCCTCGTCGGTCTTGACCAGCGTGGCGATGAGGCCGGCGCGGGCGCCGTTGGTGAGCCACATCTTCGTGCCGTCGAGGACGTAGTCGTCACCCTCGCGCCGGCCGCGGCTGGTGATGGCGGCGACGTCGGAGCCGCAGCCCGGCTCCGACATCGAGAAGCCGCCGCGCAGCTCACCGGCGGCCATGAGCGGCAGCAGCCGCTCCTTCTGCTCCGGAGTGCCGTGCTGCATGAGCATGTACGCGACGATGAAGTGGGTGTTGATGACACCCGAGACGCTCATCCAGCCGCGGGCGACCTGCTCCACGACCAGGGCGTACGTGAGGAGCGACTCGCCGAGCCCGCCGTACTCCTCGGGGATCATGAGCCCGAACAGGCCCATCTCCTTCATCCCCTCGACGATCGCCTCGGGGAACTCGTCCTTGTGCTCGAGGTCCGTGGCGTACGGAAGGATCTCCTTGTCCACGAACGACTGGACGGTGGAGAGGATCTCCTGCTGGATCTCGGTCAGGCCCTCGGTCGTGGCCAGGCGTCCCATGTCTCTCCCCGTCGGGCAGCAGCGGGCGGAGCGCGCGCAGCGTGCCCGCGCGGCGCACCGGTCAGTGTCCCACCGTGGAGGAGGACGAGCACGCGGCCGCGCGTGTGGGACGCATCACCCGGCGGGCTTGCGGGCCACGAGCGCGAGCCACCAGCCGAGCAGACTGTGCCGGGCGACCACCTCGAGCCCGGCGTCCCGCACCGCCGCGGCGACGCCGCCCGGCGTCGGCCGGTCGCCGTCCGCGGGGTGCAGCGACACCGCCCGCAGCGGGCGGCTGTCGACGAAGCGGGCCGTCATCTCCGCCACGTAGAGCCGGCCGCCCGGCCGCAGGACCCGCGCCGCCTCCCGCACCGCGGCACGCCAGTCGTCGGCGTGGTGCAGCAGGTGGTAGCAGAACACCGCGTCGTACGAGCCGTCGGCGGCGTCGAGCGCGGTCGCGTCCCCCTGCAGCACGCGGACCCGGCCGCCGAGGTCGGCCACCGCGCGCCGGCACGCGCGCACGCTCTCGTCGAACAGCTCCACGCCGACGGCGCTCGCGGCGCCGAACTCCTCGACCGCCAGCCGCAGCCCGGTGCCGCGACGGCCGGGACCGATCTCCAGCACCCGGCCACCCTCGACACGGCCGCCGAGGCAGCGCAGCACGCGCGCCTCGAACACCCGTTGCGCGAGCGCGCGCGGCCGGCTGTCGACCCAGAGCCGGTTGCAGTCGGCGTACGTCGGGGGGACGGCGGGCCGGGCGCCGTCGGGCGGGGTCGCGGCCGTTCGGGTCACGGCCGTTCGGGTCACGGCCGTTCGGGTCACGGCCGGTCGGGTCACGGCCGTTCGGGTCACGGCGGGGCGGGTCATGCGGGCCTCGTTCCCCTCACTGCGCAGCCCCAGACGGGAGCGTGAGCGACTCGCTCCCGGGGAGGCCGACGGGGTGCCCGACCTGACCCGGCTGCCCCGTTCCCTCCTCGCCCGCGCGCTGGGGGCCGGCACCGCGCTGCGCGGCGCCCGCGTCTTCCACCCCCGCGGCCAGGCGTACGCCGCCCGTCTCGTCGTGACCGGCGGCCAGCGCACCGGCGCGCGGGTCCTCGACGAGCCGGCCGAGCACGCGGCCGTGGTCCGGCTGTCGCGGGCGCTCGGGCTGCCCCGACCGCTGCCCGACGCCGAGGGCCTGGCGCTCCGCCTGCCCGGGCTCGGCGTCGGCGGCGCGCCGCTCGACCTGCTCGTCAACACCGCCTGGCGCTACGTGTTCGTGCCGCGGGTGCTGAGCGCGACGTGGTCGACGCTGCTGCCGTACGACACCGGTTCGGGGCGGCGGCTGGTCCTCGGCGCCCGGCCGACCCGCGAGGGCTTCACGCTGCTGCTCGCCGACCTGCTGGGCCCCTGGCGGGAGTGGGGACGGCTCGTCCTCGGCGAGCCGTTCGACGGCGAGGACCTCGCCTTCGCCCCGACGGTCGGCGCGCCGGACCTCGTGCCGGTGCGGTTCCTGCGCAGCCTGCGCGCGCAGGCGTACGAAGACTCGCAGGCGGCCCGCGCCACCCGTTGAGGCTGTCGACGTGCGGCGCGGTCGCGATGGCGACGACCTCGCCGAGGCGGTCGGCGGCGCGACCGCCCTGCAGCTGCTGTCCGGGCTCCCGCTGGCGGTGCGCCGACTCCGGCAGTCGCAGGTCCGGGCATCCTGGAGCCGTGCGCGCGCTCGTCGAAAAGGCCACCCGGCGCAGCGGAGTGCTCTGGCTGCTTCCGCCCGGCGGCGGCGAGCACCTCGTGTGGCACGTGTGGTCCGAGGGCTGCGCCTACCTCGTCCACGGAGGGGCCGAGCAGCCGCTGCCGGGGGTCGGCGACGGCGACCGGGTGGTCGTCGTCGTGCGCAGCCGGGAGCGGCCGGCCGGGCGCGTCGTCGAGTGGCCGGCCGACGCCGGCCGGGTCGAGCCGGGCACGCCGGAGTGGGAGCGCGTCGTGCCGCTGCTCGCCGCGCAGCGGCTGAA
>JALYNA010000144.1 GCA_030773455.1 Actinomycetota bacterium | reverse complement strand
CGGCAGCACCCGGCCGGTGCTGGTGCTGCTGGCGGCCGCCGCGGTGATGGGCGCGGCCGCGTGGCGGGCGGTGCGCGCGCCGTTGCTGGTCGCCGCCTGGACCGCGGTGGCACTGGCACTGGGCCTGGCCGTGGTGGCGCTGCCCCTGCCGGTCACCGGCGCCCTCGTGGTCGGGGTGGCACTGCTGGCGGTCGGCGCCCGGGAGCGGCACCCGGTGGCCGGCTTCAACGCCCGCCTCGCCGAGATGCGCTGAGGCACCCCGGCTTGCAGACGATCATGGCGCCGGGACCACCGTCCGGTGGACGGGAGTGGTCACGGCGTCATGATCGCGCGGGGTCGAGAGGTGCTACACGCGGAAGCCGAGGGCGCGCAGCTGCTCGCGGCCGTCCTCGGTGATCTTGTCCGGGCCCCACGGCGGCATCCAGACCCAGTTGATCTTGATGTCGTCGACCAGGCCGGGCCCGGGGCCGCCGGTGAGCGCCTGACGGGCCTGGTCCTCGATGACGTCGGTCAGCGGGCACGCCGCCGAGGTCAGCGTCATGTCGATGACGGCCACCTCGTCGACGACGTCGATGCCGTAGACCAGGCCGAGATCGACGACGTTGACCCCCAGCTCGGGGTCGACCACGTCGCGCATGGCCTCCTCGACGTCCTCCAGCAGCGCCGACTTGGCGACCGGCAGGTCACCCGGCGCCCCGTCGGTCGCCGGGGTGGCGTTCTCGGTGCTCTCGCTCATGCCTTGTCGCCTCCAGTCGGGGTCGTTGCCAGTGCCCGGGCGGACGCGTCCTTGAGGGCCATCCAGCTCATCAGCGCGCACTTGATCCGCGCCGGGTACTTCGACACACCGGCGAACGCGACGGCGTCCTCCAGCTCGTCCTCGAGCTTCTCGGCAACCGCCGCGTCGCCCTTGCTCTGCATCAGCGTCATGAAGTGCTCACCGGTCTCCAGCGCCTCGGGCACGGGCCTGCCGATGACCAGGTCGTACATCGCCGATACCGACGCCTGGCTGATCGAGCAGCCCATCCCCTCGTAGGAGACGTCGGCGAGCCTGTCGCCGTCCAGGTGCACCCGCAGGGTCACCTCGTCACCGCACGTCGGGTTGACGTGGTGCACCTCAGCCTCGAACGGCTCGCGCAGCCCACGGCCGTGCGGGTTGCGGTAGTGGTCCAGGATGATCTCCTGGTACATCGACTGCAGCTGCATCAGCTCACCTCACCGGGTGCAACACCGAAGAAGCGCTGGGCTTCCCGGACGGCGTCGACGAGGGCGTCGATGTCGTCGTAGCCGGTGTGCACGTAGAAGGTGGCCCGCGTCGTGGCCGGGACGCCGTAGCGGCGCACCACCGGCCAGGCGCAGTGGTGGCCGACCCGCACCTCGACGCCGAGATCGTCGAGCACCTGGCCGACGTCGTGCGGGTGGATGCCCTCGACGGTAAAGGAGACCGCGCCGCCGCGGGCCACGGTGTCGGGCGGGCCGATCACCTTGACGCCGGGGATCGCGGCCAGCTGCTCCAGCGCGTAGGCCGTCAGCGCCTCCTCGTGCGCCAGCACCCGGTCCATGCCGAGCTGCTGCAGGTACTCGACGGCGGCGGCCAGGCCGATCACCTGCGCGGTCATCGGGACGCCGGCCTCGAACCGCTGCGGCGGCGGCATGAAGGTGCTGCCCTCCATGCGCACGACCTCGATCATCGAGCCGCCGGTGAGGAACGGCGGCAGCGCGTCGAGCACCTCGTAGCGGCCCCACAGGACGCCGACGCCCGTGGGACCGAGCATCTTGTGGCCGGAGAACACCAGGAAGTCCGCACCCAGCGTGGTGACGTCGACCGGCTGGTGCGGCACCGACTGCGCGCCGTCGACCAGCAGCAGGGCGCCGACCTCGCGGGCCCGCGCCGAGATCTCCCCCAGCGGGTTGATCGTGCCGAGGATGTTCGACTGCTGGGTGACCGCGACCAGCTTGGTCCGCTCGTTGACCACGGTGGCGAGGTCGGAGAGGTCGAGGCGGCCGTCGTCGGTCAGGCCGAGCCAGCGCAGCGTGGCACCGGTGCGCTCGCACAGCTGCTGCCAGGGCACCAGGTTGGCGTGGTGCTCCATCTCGGTCACGACGATCTCGTCGCCCTGGCCGACGGCGTACCGGCGGAACTGCTCCTCCTTGGCCGTGGCCGCGTTGGACAGCGCGTAGGCGACCAGGTTGATCGCCTCGGTGGTGTTGCGGGTGAAGACGACCTCCTCGGCCGGCGCACCGATGAAGCCGCCGATGGTGGCGCGGGCCGCCTCGTAGCGGGCGGTCGCCTCCTCGGCGAGCTGGTGCGCGCCGCGGTGCGGTGCGGCGTTGCAGGTCAGGTAGAAGTCCCGCTCGGCGTCGAGCACGCTGAGCGGCTTCTGCGAGGTGGCCCCGGAGTCGAGGTAGACCAGCCGCTTCCCGTCCCGCACGGTGCGGGACAGGATCGGGAAGTCCGCCCGGATCGCCTCGACGTCCAGGGGCAGGGGCGCCTTCTGCGCCCCGGCACCGGGACGCGAGACGGTTTGGGTCATGCGGATGCAACCTCCGTGCTGCCCTTGGCGTAGGCGGCGTAGCCCTCGTTCTCCAGCTTCTCCGCCAGCTCGGAGCCACCATCCTCCGCGATCCGGCCGTCGACGAAGACGTGCACGAAGTCCGGCTTGATGTAGCGCAGGATCCGCGTGTAGTGGGTGATCAGCAGGACGCCGACGTTCCCCTCCTCGCGGGTGCGGTTGACGCCCTCGGAGACGATCCGCAGTGCGTCGACGTCCAGACCGGAGTCGGTCTCGTCGAGGATTGCGATGGCGGGCTTGAGCAGCCGCATCTGCAGGATCTCGTGGCGCTTCTTCTCACCGCCGGAGAAGCCCTCGTTGACGTTGCGCTCGGCGAAGGCCGGGTCCATCTCGAGCAGCTGCATCTCGCTCTTGACGTCCTTGACCCAGGTGCGCAGCTTCGGGGCCTCGCCCTTGACGGCGGTGGCGGCGGTGCGCAGGAAGTTCGACACCGAGACGCCGGGGACCTCGACCGGGTACTGCATGGCCAGGAACAGGCCGGCGCGGGCGCGCTCGTCGACGCTCATGGCGAGGACGTCCTCGCCGTCGAGGGTCAC
>JALYNA010000143.1 GCA_030773455.1 Actinomycetota bacterium | reverse complement strand
ACGGATCACCGGGCGAGGCGTGGTTCACCGGCAAACGCGGGTACTCGGTGCGATCGATGAAGGCGATGTAACCCTTGTCGACGGATTGGACCCATGCAGAGATCGACCCGAACTTGGTGTCGATCGTGACACGGTAGCTCTCCATACGGTGGAGACTCCCACAGTCGCCAGCACTGCCCCCGCCGCCTGACCCGCCGGGCGCCTATCCAATCTTGTACGGCCACCACGCCTCAGCGTCGCCGGTCCGGCACGGGACGGTGCCGGCCTCCTCGAGCGCAGCAGCCAGTCCCAGCCACTCCGTGAGGGCTTCCGGCGGTATCGCCCACGGCGTTTGCTCCACCGACACAGCCTCGGTCATTCGCCTTATAACGTCACAGAATAAATGCCCGCCGATGGACCTCAGTCCTTACTCCGCGTCGGTACTCGGTAGCCAGCTGCTCTCCGTGTCGGTGACGTCCAACTCCTGCTGCGGCGGCACCACAGGCACAGGGCCCTGCACCACCAAGGGGCTGACGGCGTCACGCACCCGCTGCTTGAGCAGCCCGTGATCCCACGTGTAGAGGACCGACGCCCGGGCGGCCAGAGCCGACGCGAGGACCATCGCGTCACCGCCCTTGAGGTCGTACTCCTGCGCCAGGCGGGCAGCGTCATAGGCAACCCGCGGGTCGATGTCGACGATGAGCGGCCGGCTATCGCGGACCCAGTCGAGGAAACGCTCGACGCGTTCGGCCCTCCTCTGATGGTCGGCAGCCGCCTGGGGCCGCATGACCGGCGTGCCCACCATCTCGGGGATGACGGACGCCGGCAGCACCAGCCGGTACACGCCGCGCTGCACGGCCTCAAGAAACCAGCGGGCCCCGTCGAGGCGGGCCTGGTCCTCCGTGTCGGTGAAGTAGTCGATCAAGACGTCGCAGTCGACGCAGGCTCGTGGCGGATCAGCCACCACGCTGCTCCTGCACGAAGGTCGTCGAGTTGCGTCCGCTGGTCCAGTCTCGACCGAAAAGGCCGCGCAGGGCCTCGATCGGTTCCGCCGGCTGCCGCTCGAGCGGTTCGATGCCCTCGGCCATGACGGACACCGGGCGCCCTTCGGAGTTCCTGCGGATCTCGCCCCACACGACCACGTCTCGCTCGAGGTGGGCCAGCACTTCGCTGCGCCGGTCGGCGGGGAATGTGATGGTGACGGAGCGGCCGGTGAGCTCGTCCCGCAGGCCGACAGTGGGACGTGGCCCGCGACCGTTGTAGCGGTCCAGGTGCCCGCGCACCGAGCCGATGGACACGTACTCCTCGGCGAGCGAGGCGGCGGCGTTGTCGAGAATCCCGGCCCGCAGATCGACCTGTCGTCCGGTGCCGTTCAGCGTCAGCGCGGCGAGGCGAACGCCGGGCATGGAGGTGACAGGGCGCAGCTTGAGCAGTTGGTCGAGATCCGTCGGCGCCCATCCCTCGGGCTCGCCCGGCGCCAATTCGAGCTGCTCGACGCCGCGGATGATGACGCGAAAGCGGTCCACCGACTCCTGAGTCCTGGCGCCCCCCGGCCGGACGGAGACCGCAGCGCTGCCCCGTTCGAGCCGGCTCAGCGACCAGATCGTCTCCGACTTTCCTGCGCCCGGTGGGGTGCCAAGCAGGTCGATTAGGACCTGCAGCCCAACAGACAGCGCCCGGGCGTCCATCGACTCCAGATCGCCGCCCAGGTACAGCCCCAGCTCGTCGTCCGCCAACGTCCCCCCACCTCCTCCGGCGCTTCACTTTCGGCAACTGTGGCCCATCGTTAAGACAGTCTCCCGACTCGTTACATCGCCGACCAGCGGAAAGGCCCCGCCCGGGCCACGTTCACACCCGACCGTGCTTGTCCCCGCTGGTCGACTTCCCGGCTCACCTGCTCGACGATCCTCTACTCACGCTTCGACTGCTGCACCCACTCGAGGGCGGCTCGGGGTGCGGTCTCCTCGGCCTGGACGACAGCAGGGTCCAGGCCCTCGATGCGGTGCAGCGCGAACCGGTCCCGGGCGTAGAGCCCCGGCAGCGGCTCGGCGTGCGTCTCCCGCCACCGCTGCCGGGACCGCAGCCACTCCTCGAACCGGTCCTCGTGGCGGTCGTTCCACCGCGCCCACGGGCA
The DNA here is from genome assembly GCA_030773455.1 of Actinomycetota bacterium. Taxonomy (GTDB): domain Bacteria; phylum Actinomycetota; class Actinomycetes; order Mycobacteriales; family Geodermatophilaceae; genus Geodermatophilus. The sequence goes on along the minus strand of JALYNA010000143.1, from coordinate 1,857 downwards.
GCGCAGCAGCTCCAGAGGCGGCTTCTCGCCGGGAGGGCCTGGGGGCGGAAGCTTCCGGCGCATCAGACCGCGCCCCGGATGCCGTAGACGCCACGAGCGCCCACACGACGCTGCGGACGGACCCCGGCCTGCTGGTCACCCTCCTCGCCCGACGGCAGCCGTAGAGCGGCCATCAGGCGGGCCAGGGCGATCCGCTGTTGCCGAGCCTCCACCGCTGCGGGATGCGCCCGGAGACCCTGCGGAGAGTCATGCAGAGCACCATCCGCCCGGACCCGCTCGTCCAGTTCCTCGAGCAGGTCGACGGTCCGCACGGCCTGGACGAGGAGCACGAGCTCGTGCTCCTCGAGGTCGAACTCGAGGACGACCGACTTCCACAGTCGGCGGCCACCAGATCCCAGCCCCGCGGGCGCACGGTCAGCAGCCACGGTGCGTCACCCCCAGGGCAAGGGCGATGCGTTTCGGAATCCGCAAACAGCGGGAGTGCTCCCGGCCGGTCCTGTGATCTTGGTCCCGGAGGGGACCCTCCCCATGCCCTAGTCACGCTGAGTCACCGTTGCCCGCGGCCTGGCGCCGCTGGTGGTATTCGTCCATCTCGTCGGCGGCGATGCGGCGGGCCTCGTCCTCGCAGAACTGCACGAGCTCCTCGAGGAGGCGGGGGTCGTAGTAGTTCAGCGCCGAAGGCCGGGAGCCGGGGGCGTCGATCCGGTTCATTACGTTGACCCGCTCGTCGCGCAGGTAGGTGCGGCGCCAACGGCCGGCGCGGTGGCGGATGAGGGCGGAGAAGATCGGGGCGGCGAGGACAGCGGCGCGGAACTCGTCGCGGGCCTGCTTCTCCTCCTCGTGGACGGCTTCCTCACGCTCCGCGAGGTTGGTGAGGGCCGCCTGGTCGAACTGCTCGAGGCGGCGGGCGCGGGCGGCGGCAGCGTCGGCCTGCTGCTGCTCGACCTGGCGGCGGATGGCTTCGGCGCGTTCCTCGGCTTCGGCGAGCTGCTTGCGGGCCTGCGCGAGGTCGACGGCGGCGGGGTCGATGGTGGTCATCGGGGTTGGTCTCCTTCTGCATCTGGTCGTCCTGGGCGAAGCCGGCGCGCAGCCGGAGGAGCGGGGTGACGCGCACGCCTGCGGCGGTGAGCGCCTCGACGGCCTTGACCGTGGAGGGGCCGCTGGTGTCGCCGAAGACGGCGGCGCTGGCTTCCTTGCTGCGCTTCGCGTTCCTGGCGATCCGGTCGCGGCGCTGGCGGGTGGTCTCGTCGAGGTCCTCGGTCTGGCTGTACCAGTCGCGGTTGGGCATGTGCGTGCTCCTGTCAGGCGGTGGGCGGGATGGTGGGCGGGGTGATCGGCTGCCCGTCGGGTCCGGTGGGGGTCAGGTCGATCAGCACGCCGTCCTGCTGGTGCAGGCCGGTCGGCATGTAGGTGCCGGCGTCCTCTTCCTGCGCGGTGCTGTGCGACGTGAGCGGGCGCCCTGCGGCGTCACGAGGCCAGTACGGGTACGTGCCGTCCGGGCCGGGGTCGAGAGCGTCAACGGCCATCGCTGGGTTCTCCTGTCGGTTCGTAGGTGGCGAGAGCTCCGGCGAGGGAGTGCAGGGCACCAGCCGCGGTCAGCTCCGGGTGCTGATCGGCTGTGAGGGCCGTGTCGAGCAGCAGCGCCGCGACGTCGGCGAGAGCGACGTAGGGGACGTGGTCTGCGGCGAGGAGTCGCAGACCGGCCTCAGTCATTCAGCGGTCTCCTGTCGGTAGGTGGTGGGAAGCCGTGCCGGCGCAGGTCGCATCGATGCCGCGAAAGGACGCAGCTCCACGCCTTACCTCCGGTCGTCCCGCGCAATGGCACGCGAGGTCCGGCGGGCTTGACGCCGGCACGGC
>JALYNA010000142.1 GCA_030773455.1 Actinomycetota bacterium | reverse complement strand
GCGATCAGCAGCACCGCGTAGAGCGAGGCCGGCGCCGGGGCGGGCACCGGCGGGGCCGGCGGGGGCTCGTAGTGCTCCTCCGGACGGTCGAGCACCGACGGCTCGGCCGGGGCCGGCGGCGGGAGGTCGGCGGGGTCCTCGCCGACGACGGTGCGCCCGTGCTCGGCCTCGAAGGCGGCGACGATGCGGGTCCACTCGGCGTCCTCGTCGACCTCGCGCCGAACGGGCTGCCGGGCCCGGGTGCGCTCCTGCACGTGGTCGTCGGCGTGCTCGTCGACCAGGGCCCGGGCCTCGTTGGTGCGGGCGCGGTCGACGAAGAGCCGGTCGCTGGGCGGGCTGGGCAGGGAGACCGAGCGGGTGTAGGGCTCCACGTCCGCCGAGGGCTCCAGGTAGGCGGCCACGCCGGCGTCCCGGAGGACGTCGAGCAGGTGCTCGCCGACCCGCGGGTCGACGTCCCGCAGCGGGGTCCAGAGGGAGGCGTCCAGGCCGTTGTCCCGGCGGCCGCGCCCGCGGCCGTTCACGCGCGCCTCCGGCGGGGCAGGAGGGACCGCACGAAGCCGGTCATGGGGTCGGGCTCGGGCACGGATCCTCCTCTGCGGCCGGCCGTGGCGCCGGTGGGAACGGAGCTGCAGGGGGTCGCATTGTCCTCACGCCTCCGGGCTCCCTAGTCTGGCATCCCCTGAGGGAGGCGTGTTGTTCTACTGGTTCCTCAAGTTCGTGGCGATCGGCCCGATCGGCAAGCTGGTGTTCCGGCCACGGGCGGAGGGCGTGGAGAACGTGCCGCGCAGGGGGGCGGCCGTCCTCGCCAGCAACCACCTGTCCGCGGCGGACTGGGTCTTCATGCCGATGGCGCTGCGTCGGCGGGTCACCTTCCTCGCCAAGGCCGAGTACTTCACCGGCCGCGGCGTGAAGGGCTTCCTTCAGCGCGCCTTCTTCACCGGCGCCGGGCAGGTGCCGATCGACCGGTCCAGCGCCTCCGCCGCGGAGAACGCGATCCGGACCGGGCTGCGCCTCCTGCGGCAGGGCCGGCTGCTGGGCATCTACCCCGAAGGCACCCGCTCGCCGGACGGCCGGCTCTACCGCGGCAAGACCGGCGTCGCCCGGATGACGCTGGAGACCGGGGTGCCGGTGGTGCCCGTCGCGATGATCTACCGGCCGCGCCGGCTGCCCCTGGTCGGCTGGAACGTCCCGGCGGTGACCGTCCGCTTCGGGGAGCCGCTGGACTTCTCCCGCTACGAGGGCCTGGCCGGCGACCGCTTCGTCGAGGGCTCGGTCACCGACGAGATCATGTACGAGATCATGACGCTGTCGGGGCAGGAGTACGTCGACGTCTACGGCGCTCGGGTGAAGCAGTCGATGGACGCCACCGGGGCCAGTGCCTCGGACGTGGTCAGCCGGCTGCAGCCGCCCGCCGACGAGGCCGCCGACCGTGCGCCGGAGTCCCTGGCCGGCTGACCGGCCCGGGGGGCCGGGGCCGCGGGTCGCGGCCACCCCGGCCGGCACCGCGGCGGGACGGCGAGGGCCGAGCACCTACCGTGAGGGCGTGCGGCGCTTCTTCTACGACACCGAGTTCATCGAGGACGGCACGACCATCGACCTCGTCTCCATCGGCGTCGTGGACGAGGCCGGCCGGGAGTTCTACGCCGTCAGCACCGAGTTCGACGAGCGCCGGGCGATCCCGTGGGTGCGGCGCAACGTGCTCGACCAGCTCCCGCCGCCGGCCGACCGGGCGTGGCGCAGCCGCCAGCGGATCCGCGACGACCTGCTGGCCTTCCTCACCGGCCCCGGCGAGGAGGTCGAGCTGTGGGCCTGGTACGCCGCCTACGACCACGTGGCCCTGTGCCAGCTGTGGGGCGCCATGCCGGCGTTACCTCGGCCGATCCCGCGGTTCACCCGGGAGCTTCGCCAGCGCTGGGACGATCTGGGGCAGCCGCCGCTGCCGCCCCGGCCCAGCGGCACCCACGACGCCCTGGTCGACGCCCGCTACAACCTGGCCCGCTGGCAGGCGATGGAGGGGGCCCGCCGCTGACGCGCGACGGCCCCCGCCCACGGGTGTGGGCGGGGGCCTACGACGGTTGGGGAGGAGCGGGTCCTCACACGGTGAAGGCCCCCAGCAGGCGGGTCAGCTCCGCGGACAGCCGGTCGAGCTCGCGAGCCGCGGTGCGGGCGGTGTCCACGTCCTCGGCGCTGCGCTCGGCGTCCTCGCTGACCGCGGTGAGGGTGGTGGTGAAGGCGGTGGCGCCGTCGGCCGCCGCCCCCACGCTGCGGGTCAGCTCGTTGGTGACCGCCGTCTGCTCCTCGACCGCGCTGGCGATCGTGGTCTGGTGGTTGTTCATGTCGCGCACGACCTCGGCGATCCGGCCGATCGAGCCCACCGCCGCCGTCGTGTCGGCCTGGACGCCCTGCACCCGCTGGGCGATCTCCTCGCTGGCCCGGGAGGCCTCCTGCGCCAGCTCCTTGACCTCGTTGGCGACGACGGCGAAGCCCTTGCCCGCCTCGCCGGCCCGCGCGGCCTCGATGGTGGCGTTGAGCGCCAGCAGGTTGGTCTGCTCGGCCACCGCGGCGATCACCTTGACGACGTCGCCGATCTTGGCCGAGCTGGAGCCCAGCGTGGCCACCGTGGTCTCGGTCTGACGGGCGAGGTCGGCGGCGCTGCGGCCCACCCGCGCGGCCTCGCTGGCGCTGCGGGCGATCTCGGCGATCGAGGCGCCCATCTCCTCCGCGCCGGCCGCCGCGGAGGTCACGCCGGCGCTGATGTCCCCGGCCGCCTCGCGGGCGCTCCGGGCCTGGTCGCGGCTGCGGGCGGCCCGGTCGCCGAGGCCCTCGGCCACCGTGGCGACGGTGCCGGCCGAGGAGGCCAGCGTGCGGGCGCAGGCGCCGACGTCGCGGATGGTGCCGGAGACCTTCTCCACGAAGCGGTTGAACGCCCGCGACAGGTCGCCGACCTCGTCGCGGCCCGACTCGTCCATCCGCTGGGTCAGGTCACCCTCGCCGTCGGCGATCTCGGCCACGCGCGCCCGCAGCCGCTCCAGCGGGGCGGTGAGCCGGCGGCCGACCAGCCAGGCGAGCGCGCCACCGGCCGCGGCGACCAGCAGGACGGCGACGACGACGCCGCTGAGCATCGAGGAGCGGCCGGCGTCGAGGTGCTCGACGGGGGCGGCGAAATCGCTGTCCCGGGCGATCGTGCCGATCACCCAGTTCCACGGCTGGTAGTAGGAGACGCGCACGGTGTGCGGGCCGGTGTCGGGGTCGACGTAGCGGACGGTGGCCTGCTCGCCCGGCTGCAGCTCGACGGCGGCGTCGACCACCTGCTCCACCCAGCGGGTGCCCTCGGCGTCGGTCGCGTCGAGCATGGACTCCCAGTCGCGGGCGCCGCCCTGGCTGACCCCTCACCGGCGCAGGTGCGCCCAGTCCCCGGGGTGCGCGCGCAGGTGCTCGGCGACCGTGCGCGCCGGATGCCCGCTCAACGCGGGGACGACGTCGGTGACGAGGGCGAGCTCGCCCGCGGCGATGGCCCGGAAGCTGCTGACCCAGCCCTCGACCTCCCAGTCGGGGTGCCCGGACGGGCGCCGGGTGGCCCACGCCTCCTCGACGGTCTGCCGGCGGTAGGTGGCGGGCCGGCCGGTGATCTCGGCGAGGACGGCGGCGGCGTCGGCCAGCGACACCGCTTCGGGCCCGGTCACCTCCAGCGCGGCTCCGTCCAGGGTGGGGCAGTCGTCCCGGAGGACGGCCGCGGCGACGTCGGCCAGGTCGTCCCGGGAGACGAAGGCGGCCCGCCCGTCGCCGGCCGGCGCCGCGATGACCGCCTGCCCGTCCTCGGGGACGGCGAAGAAGGGCACGAAGTCGGCGTACATGCAGTGCCGCAGGAACGTGTGCCGCAGGCCCGTGGCCCGGACGGCCTCCTCGGTGGCCGTGTGGTCCCGCACGAGGGTGAAGGTCGGATCTGGGCGGCCGGCACCGACGAACGAGGTGTAGACCACGCGCCGCACACCGGCGTCCGCGAGAGCCCGGACGGCGGTGCGGTGCTGATGCAGGCGGTCCTCGGCCTCGGCGGCCGACACCAGGTAGACGGTGTGCGCCCCGTCGAGCGCGGCGGCCAGCCCGGCACCGTCGGCGTAACCGCCCGGCGCCGCGACGACCTCGGCGCCCGGCACCCGCGGGGCGCGGGCGGCGTCGCGCACGACCAGCCGCAGCCGGACGCCCGGCGTACCGGCGAGCCGGTCGACGACGCGGCGGCCCAGCGCGCCCGTCGCCCCTGTGACAGCGATCACCCGGGGCATACGATCAAGCCCCTGACCTGCGGCACCATGACATCCGCCAACCACCGGCAGCGCCGGGACCTTCCCGAGGACGGCACCATGCGCATCGGCATCCTGACCGGCGGCGGCGACTGCCCGGGCCTCAACGCGGTCATCCGCGCGATCGTGCGGAAGAGCGTCCAGCACGGCGACGAGGTGGTCGGCTTCCGGGACGGCTGGCGCGGGGTGCTCGAGGACGACACCGTGCTGATGGACCTGGCCGCCGTCCGCGGCATCCTGCCCCGCGGCGGAACGGTCCTGGGCACCTCCCGGACCAACCCCTACGCGCTGGAGGGCGGTGCCGACCGGGTGCTGGCCACCCTGGAGCGGCTCGACGTCGACGCGCTCATCCCCATCGGCGGCGAGGACACCCTCGGCGTGGCCACGAAGCTCGCCGAGGCCGGAGTGCGGGTGGTCGGCGTTCCCAAGACCATCGACAACGACCTGGACGCCACCGACTACACCTTCGGCTTCGACACCGCCCTCGGCGTGGCCACCGAGGCCATCGACCGGCTGCACACCACCGGGGACAGCCACCACCGCACGCTGGTCGTGGAGGTCATGGGCCGGCACGCCGGGTGGATCGCGCTGCACGCGGGGATGGCCGGTGGCGCCACCGTCGTCCTCATCCCGGAGCAACCCTTCGACGTTGATGCCGTCGTCGCGCACTGCCAGCGCCGGTTCGACTCCGGCTACTCGCCGATCGTGGTGGTCTCCGAAGGGGCCTCCCCCAAGGACGGCGACCTGGTCCTGGCGACGCGGGAGATCGACGCGTTCGGCCACGTCCGGCTCGGCGGCATCGGCACCGCGCTGGCCTCGCTGATCGAGGCGCGCACCGGCCGGGAGGCCCGCGCCGTCGTGCTCGGGCACATCCAGCGCGGCGGCACCCCATCCCCGTTCGACCGGGTGCTGGCCACCCGCTTCGGGCTGGCCGCCCTCGACGCGGTGCACGACGGCCGGACCGGGGTGATGGTGGCGCTGCGCGGCACCGACATCGTGCAGGTGCCGCTGGCCGAGGCGACCGCGAAGCTGAAGCTGGTGCCCGTGGAGCGCTACGCGGAGGTCGAGGTCTTCTTCGGCTGACGGCCGGCGCAGGCCGCGCCGGTACCCTCTGGAGGCGTGACCCTCTCCGACCCCGCCGCGCTGGTCCCCGACCTGGACCGCTGGCGGGAGCTGCCCGCCGCCCAGCAGCCGGAGTGGCCCGACCGCGCCGCGCTGGACACCGTCCTGTCCACGCTCTCCTCGGTGCCGCCGATCGTGGCGCCCACCGAGGTCGACGAGCTGCGCACGCGGCTGGCCGAGGTGGCGCAGGGCCGGGCGTTCCTGCTGCAGGGCGGCGACTGCGCGGAGACCTTCGACCTCAACACCGACGCGCACCTGCAGAGCACCACGCGCACGCTGCTGCAGATGGCCGTCGTCCTCACCTACGGCGCGAGCGTCCCCGTGGTGAAGGTGGGCCGGGTGGCCGGGCAGTACGCCAAGCCGCGCTCGTCGAACACCGACGCGCTGGGCCTGCCCTCCTACCGCGGCGACATGGTCAACGACCTGGAGCCGGTGCTGGAGAAGCGGATCCCCGACCCCTACCGGCTGGTGCGCGCCTACGCCAACTCCGCGGCCGCGATGAACATGATCCGCGCCTACGCCCGAGGCGGGCTGGCCGACCTGCACGCGGTGCACGACTGGAACAAGGACTTCGTCGCCAGCTCCCCGGCGGGCGTGCGTTACGAGGTGATCGCCCGCGAGATCGACCGGGCGCTGGCGTTCATGAAGGCCTGCGGCGTCGACGACACCGCGCTGCGCGGCGTCGAGCTCTACAACAGCCACGAGGCGCTGATCCTGGACTACGAGCGGGCGCTGCTGCGGGTCCACGAGGGCCGTGCCTACGCCGCCTCGGCGCACTTCGTCTGGATCGGCGAGCGCACCCGCCAGCTCGACGGCGCGCACGTGGAGTTCATGTCCCGGATCGCCAACCCGATCGGCGTCAAGATCGGCCCGACGACGACGCCGGAGCAGGCCACCGAGCTGGTCGAGCGGCTCGACCCCGAGGGCGTGCCCGGCCGGCTGACCCTGATCAGCCGGATGGGCAACGGGAAGATCCGCGACGTCCTCCCGGCGATCGTCGAGAAGGTCACCGCCGGAGGCCACCAGGTCGTGTGGCAGTGCGATCCGATGCACGGCAACACGCACGAGTCCCCCACCGGCTACAAGACCCGGCACTTCGACCGGGTCGTCGACGAGGTGCTCGGCTTCTTCGACGTCCACCGGGCGCTGGGCACCTGGCCCGGCGGCATCCACGTCGCGCTCACCGGCGAGGACGTCACCGAGTGCCTCGGCGGAGCCATGGAGATCAGCGACGAGGACCTCAACAGCCGGTACGAGACCGCCTGCGACCCCCGGCTGAACACCGGTCAGTCCCTGGAGCTGGCCTTCCTCGTGGCGGAGATGCTCCGTGGCTGACGGCTCCACCGGCGTCATCGACCTGCGTTCCGACACCGTCACCAAGCCCACGCCCGGCATGCGCCGGGCGATGGCCGAGGCCGAGGTCGGGGACGACGTCTACGGCGAGGACCCGACCATCCGCGCCCTGGAGGAGCGGGTCGCCGACCTCATGGGTCACGAGGCGGGGCTGTTCGTGCCGTCGGGGACGATGGGCAACCAGATCGGCCTGCGGCTGGTGTGCGAGCCGGGCCAGGAGGTGCTCTGCGACTCCGAGGCGCACATCGTCACGTACGAGATGGGCGCGGCGGCGGTGCTCTTCGGCATCTCCACCCGCACGGTCGTCTCCGACGGCGGCCGGCTCGACGCCGCGCAGCTGATCGACCAGGTGCGCCCGCACGGCAACTGGCACCTCACCGCGACGGCTGCCGTGGCCGTGGAGAACACGCACAACCGCGGCGGCGGGCTGGTGCAGCCGCTGGACCAGCTCCAGGCGCTGTGGGACTGGTCGCGGCAGGCCGGCGTCAACGTGCACCTCGACGGTGCCCGGCTGTTCAACGCCTCGGTCGCCTCCGGGATCGACCTGGCCGCCTACGGGCGGCTGGCCGACACCGCCTCGGTCTGCCTCTCCAAGGGGCTGGGCGCACCGGTGGGCTCGGTGGTGGTCGCCTCGGTTGAGCGGATCGCCGCCGCCCGGCTGTGGCGCAAGCGGCTGGGCGGCGGCATGCGGCAGGCCGGCATCCTCGCCGCGGCCTGCCTGTACGCGCTGGACCACCAGTTCGACCGGCTGGCCGAGGACCACGAGCACGCGCAGCTGCTGGCCAAGCGGCTCGGCGTGGACCCTGCGACGGTCGAGACCAACCTGGTCCGGCTGCACGACGTCCCCGCCCCGGTGGTCGCCGAGGCGGCCAAGGCGCGAGGCGTGCTGGTCAGCCAGACCGATGCGCGCCGGCTGCGGCTGGTGACCAACCTGGGCGTCGACCGCGCCGGCATCGAGCGCGCCGCAGACGTCCTGGCGGAGCTCCTCGACCGCTGAGATCCCGACGGCCACCGTCCGGTGAGGGACGGCGGCCGCCGGCGTCCGGGCGTCAGTAGGAGCTGAACACCAGCCGGTTGGGCGTGCCGGCCCGCCTCGCCGTCTTCGAGAGGACGACGTGGCCTGTCGTCGCGGCGCCGGAGACCGTCGTGGCGACCGCGGCGGGCTGCGCCGAGGGACTGGTCGACAGGATCAGCGCGGCGACGCCCGCAACGTGCGGCGTGGCCATCGACGTCCCGCTGATGGACTCCATCGCGGTCGGGCCCGTGTGCCAGGCGCTGGTGATGCCCACGCCGGGGGCGAACAGGTCGACGCACCGCCCGTAGTTGCTGAAGGACGCCGCCCGGTCGGTCCGGTCGGTGGCCCGACCGTCAGCGCCTCCGGCACCCGCGCCGGGGAGTAGTTGCAGGCGTCCTGGGCCTTGCCGGCGGCGTTGCCGTTGCCTGCGGCCACCGCGTAGGTGACGCCGTCGGCGACGGAGTTGCGCACCGCGGTGTCCAGGGCGGTGCTGGCCCCGCCGCCGAGGCTCATGTTGGCCACCGCGGGCGCGCCGGCCTGGTGGTCGCCGGTCACCCAGCCGATGCGGCGAGCACGCCGGAGATGGTGCCGCTGCCGTCACAGTCGAGCACGCGGACGCCGACCAGCCGCACGCCCTTGGCCACGCCGTGGGTCGTGCCCCCGACGGTGCCGGCGACGTGGGTGCCGTGGCCGTCGCAGTCCTCGGGCGTGTTGCCGTCGATCGCGTCGTACCCGGCACCCAGCCGACCGGTGAAGTCCTCGTGGCCGGCCGCGATGCCGGTGTCGATGATGTAGGCGGTGACGCCCTGGCCGGTCGCGGTGTAGCTGTAGGTGGTGCTCAGCGGCAGGCCGCGCTGGTCGGTGCGGTCCAGGCCCCAGGTCGCGTCGGACTGGACGGTGGCGTCGGCGGTGACCACCTGGTCGCGCTCGACGGCGATCACGCCGGGGATGGCCGACAGCCGGGCGGCGGCCGTCTCCGGCAGCGTCACGGCGAAGCCGGTCAGGGCCGCGGTGTAGACGTGCTCGACCCGCCCGCCGATCCCGCGGGCCCGCTCGGCCGCCTGGGCGGGCGGGTCGAGCGGTCGACCGTGACGACGTAGGTGACGCGCGGGCCGTCGGGCGGCGCGGCGGCGGCGGGGACGGCGGGGATGCCGAGGCCGGCGGTCGCGAGGGCGGCGAGGGCGCCGACGGCCAGCGTGCGACGAGTGGGCAAGGAGCAGCTCCTCGAGCGGTGATCCGCGGGAGGGGGGGTCCCTGCAGCCAACGTGGTGGCGGAGGGCCACAGCAAGTATGTACACGGGTGCTCAGCGTCACGCCGGTGTGCCGCCCCCGACACGCCGGGGGTGTGGCGCTCAGCTCGCCAGGGGGACGGCGTCTGGCCGCGGTGCGGTGCGGCGGACGGCGAGGTCGTTGAGCAGCGCGATGTCCCTGGCGTGCCCGTCGTCCTCGCTGGGCGTCTCGACGACGACCGGGACGCCGGCCATCGAGGGGTGCGCCAGCAGCTCGGCGAACGGCGCCACCCCGATCGAGCCCGCGCCGATCGTGGTGTGCCGGTCCCGCTTGGATCCGCACTCGTCGAGGGAGTCGTTGGCGTGCACCAGCCCCAGCCGGCCCGCGCCGACGGCGGCCTCCAGCGAGTCGAGCGTCGCGGCCGTCCCGCCGGGCACGGTCAGGTCGTGCCCGGCCGCCCACGCATGGCAGGTGTCGAAGCAGACGCCGAGCAGCGGGTGGTGCTCCAGCGCGCCGAAGTAGGGGCCGAGGTCCTCGACGGTGGCTGCCAGCGACCGCCCGCCGCCGGCGGTCGGCTCGACGAGCAGCCGCGGGCCGTCGTCGGGCGCGGACTCCAGCACCGGCAGCAGCCGCTCGTGCAGCTGGCGCAGCGCGTCGTCGTAGCGGTCCTCACCGACGGCCGACCCGGCGTGGACGACGACGCCCTGACAGCCGAGCTGGGCGCCGCGGGCCAGGTTGTGCGCGATGGT
>JALYNA010000141.1 GCA_030773455.1 Actinomycetota bacterium | reverse complement strand
GCGGCTCGCCGAGCTGGACGGCGTCCGCCCCGCAGGCCAGGGCGCGAGCGATCGCGCCGCTGGTCTCGATCCGGCCGTTCGCGATCACGTGCACGTAGCGGCCGCCGGTCTCGTCCAAGTAGTCACGGCGGGCCGCGGCGGCGTCGGCGATGGCGCTGGCCAGCGGCACCCGGATGCCCATGACGGCGTCGGTCGTGGAGTACGTGTCGGCGCCCACGCCGACGATCACGCCCGCCGCGCCGGTGCGCATCAGGTGCAGCGCGGTCTGGTAGTTCGCCGCGCCCCCGACGATCACCGGGACGTCGAGGTCGGCGATGAAGTCTTTGAGGTTGAGCGCGTCGCCCTGGGTCATCACGTGCTCGGCCGACACGATCGTCCCCTGGATGACCAGCAGGTCGACCCCCGCGGCCAGCACCGTCGGGGCGAGCCGGGCGGTGTGCTGCGGGGAGACGCGCACCGCCGTCGTTCCCCCGGCGTCCCGGATCTCCTTGACCCGGGCGGTGATCAGGTCCGGCTCGACCGGTCGGGCGTAGACCTCCTGCAGCAGCGCCACCGGAGGCGCCCCGTTCCCGGCGGCTTCGCGCAGCCGCCGGTAGACCGGCGCGGGGTCGTCGTAGCGGGTCCACAGACCCTCGGCGTTGAGCACGCCGAGCCCGCCGGCCTGACCGACGGCGACCGCCGTGGCCGGGCTGACGACCGCGTCCGATGGGCTGGTCACCAGCGGGATGTCGAACCGGAACGCGTCGATCTGCCAGGCGGTGGAGACGTCGTCCATGTCCCGGGTGCGCCGGGAGGGCACGATCGAGACCTCGTCGAGGTCGTAGCCGCGGCGGGCGAAGCGGTTGAGGCCGATCTCGACGGTGTCACGGGTGGGCATGGTCAACGCCCCCTGTAGTTGGGGGCTTCGACCGTCATCTGGATATCGTGGGGGTGGCTCTCCACCAGCCCGGCGGAGGTGATCCGCGTCAGCTGACCGCGCTCCTGCAGCTCGGCGACAGTCTGCGCGCCCGCGTAGCCCATCGAGGCGCGCAGCCCGCCGACGAGCTGGTGGGCGACGCCGGACAACGGGCCGCGGTAGGGCACCTGGCCCTCGATGCCCTCGGGGACGAGCTTGTCGTCGGAGAGGACGTCGTCGGCGAAGTAGCGGTCGCGGCTGAAGGACTGGTTGCCGCGCTTCTGCATCGCGCCCAGCGAACCCATGCCGCGGTAGGTCTTGTACTGCTTGCCGTTGACGAAGACCAGCTCGCCCGGCGCCTCCTCGACACCGGCGAACAGCCCGCCGATCATGACCGTGTCGGCGCCGGCGACCAGCGCCTTGGCGATGTCCCCGGAGTACTGCAGCCCGCCGTCGGCGATCACCGGGACGCCGGCCGGCCGCGCCGCCAGCGCCGCCTCGTAGACGGCGGTGACCTGCGGGACGCCGACGCCGGCCACCACGCGCGTGGTGCAGATCGAGCCCGGGCCGACCCCGACCTTGACCGCGTCCACCCCGGCGTCCACCAGCGCCTGGGCACCGGCGCGGGTGGCGACGTTGCCGCCGACGACCTGCACGCCGAAGTCGGCCTTGACCCGCGCCACCATCTCCAGCACGGCCCGCTGGTGTCCGTGCGCGGTGTCGACGACGAGCACGTCCACTCCGGCGTCGACCAGCAGCCCGGCCCGCTTGTAGGCGTCCTCGCCGACCCCGAGGGCGGCACCCACCACGAGTCGGCCGTCCCCGTCCTTGGTGGCGTGGGGGAACTGGTCGCGCTTGACGAAGTCCTTGACGGTGATCAGCCCGCGCAGCCGTCCGGCGCCGTCGACCAGCGGCAACTTCTCGATCTTGTTCTTGCGCAGCAGGGCCAGCGCGGTGTCCGGGTCGACCCCCACCGGGGCGGTGACCAGCGGCATCGGCGTCATGACGTCGCGGACCAGGACCGACTGGTCGGACTCGAACCGCATGTCGCGGTTGGTGACGATGCCGACCAGGACGCCCTCGGCGTCGACCACCGGCGCGCCGGAGATGCGGTAGCGGGCCGACAGCGCATCGACCTCGGCGAGGGTGTTGTCCGGCGAACAGGTGACCGGGTTGGTGACCATGCCGGCCTCGGAGCGCTTGACCAGGTCGACCTGGCCGGCCTGCTCCTCGGCGGCGAGGTTGCGGTGCAGGACGCCGACGCCGCCGGCCCGGGCCATGGCGATCGCCATGCGCGCCTCGGTGACGGTGTCCATCGCGCTGGCGACCAGCGGGACCGCCAGCCGGATGCCGCGGGTCAGCCGGCTGCTGGTGTCGACCTCGGCCGGGACCACGTCGGACGCGCCCGGGATGAGCAGGACGTCGTCGTAGGTCAGCCCGAGCGGCGCGAACTTCGCCGGCAGCTCGGGGACGAACTCATCGGGTTGCATCGGTGTGCCGCCACCCCTCCGGATCGGCCGGCACCCTCCTGGGCGCGCGGGGAGCCTCCTTGCGATCGTAGGCGGCGCCCCGCGGCGGCTCGGTGTGATGTCCGTCCGGCCACTACCGTGGCACCTGTGAGTTCTTGGGACGACGCCTCGGGGCCGGACTTCGGGCCCGCCGACCAGCCAGGTCCCCCGCCGCTGACCATGGAGGAGCGGGCCGGCGTCCTGGACGACCTCGCCGAGCTGGAGGTGTTCCGGACGCTGCTGGAGCCGACCGGCATCAAGGGCATCGTCGTCGACTGCCCGGACTGCGACGAGGAGCACCACGTCGACTGGGCCCTGATGCAGGCCAACCTCCGCCAACTGCTCGAGGAGGGCCAGACCGGCCGTCACGAGCCGCCCTTTGACCCGGACCCCGAGGACTACGTCAGCTGGGACTACGCCAGCGGCTACGCCGACGGGATCGCCGCCATGGCCGAGCGCGAGGAGCCCGGCGGCGAGGGCCGCGCCGGCAAGCACGCCCGCGACGACTGAGCATCCTCCAACGCGATCATGGCGCCGTGGCCACCCCGGGAGCCCGGGGAGTGGTCACGGCGCCATGATCGCCAGAGAGAACTAGCTCATCATGCCGCGGCGGAAGCCGGTGGCGACGGCCTCGGCGCGGTCCTTGGCCCCGAGCTTGCGGAACAGCCGCCGGGCGTGGGTCTTGATGGTGTCCTCGGAGAGGTAGAGCTCGCGGCCGATCTGGGCGTTGCTCTTGCCCTGGCTCATGCCGGTGAGCACCTGCATCTCGCGCATCGAGAGGCTGACCGGCGCGGGCTCGCGGACGGTCGAACGCACGGTGGTCGGCGCGGCGCCGGCCAGCGGGCTGGCACCATTCCACGCCGGCGTCCCGTTGCCGTGGCCGGCGTGGGCGCCGACGGAGGCCAGCGGCACCGCCTGCTGCGGGATGGACGGCGCCGGGCCGCGGCCGTCGACCCGCAGGCCGACCCGGGACAGGCCCAGGCCCATCTCGAGGGCGGTGGCGTCCCAGCGCAGGTAGCCCCGGGCACCGGCCGCGACGGCCGCCCGGACGGTCTCGCCGTCGTCGGGGGCGCCGAGGACGAGGACCGGCAGCCGCGGGTGGGCGCGCAGCGCCTGGGTGGCGACGGTCAGCCCCGAGTCCGTGGCGCGCTGGGTGCCGATGAGCAGGACGTCGGGCAGGCGGGTGGCCAGCCGGGCCATCAGTGCGGCGGCGTCGCCGACGACCTCCACCCGGCCAACGAACGGCAGGGCCACCAGCCGGCCGGCGATGTCGTCACGGACCCGCCGGCGCTCGTCGTAGACCCACACGCACGTCGTGCCGTGGCCGGGTCCGCGCATCCTGTCGTCGATCACGCCTGCTCCTCGTTCGCCGGCCGCACGTCTCTCGGCCGGGTCCACCGCCCGGATCCCCCGGCCGGGTGTCGCTCGGACGTGCGGTCCCGCCCGGGGACCTCCGCCGCCGCTCCTGACCGGAGCCGTCGAGGGGTGTCCCGTGGCGGAGTTCGGCACGGCCTGCAGCCACCTTGATCGACTCCCGTGGGCGACGACACCCGCTCTCACCCAGCGGGGGGAGACCGGAGCCGACAAAATGCAGGGTCACCGTGTGTTTGACCCACGGAGGGCTCGGGCACCGGCCTGCTTGCGACCGGACCGCCCCCTCCGGCTCGCACCGAGCCGAGGAGGACGAATGGCCGACATCCGCCGCCTGCCCACACCTGTCGCCGAGGTCTGGGACTGGCAGCTGCACGGCGCGTGCCGCGGGGAGAGCACGGCTCTCTTCTTCCACCCGGACGGCGAGCGAGGTCCGGCCCGGGCCCGCCGCCAGTCGGCCGCCAAGGCGGTGTGCGCGCGCTGCCCGGTCCTCGACTCCTGCCTGAAGCACGCGCTGTCGGTCCGCGAGCCCTACGGGGTCTGGGGCGGCATGAGCGAGGAGGAGCGGGCCCGGCTGATCGCCGCGGAGCCCGCCGCCGTCGCCGCGGGGGTCTGACGAAGGACCTCCTCCCCGCCCCCTCGCACGCTCGGGGGGCGGGACCCGGGAGGGAGCCACACTCCAGACACGGCAGAGGGCTGGTCCAGCAGCTGCTGGACCGGCCCTCTCGTCGTTGTGCGGCCCCCTACGGGGGGCGGCGGCTCAGTGGCTGTGCCCGTGGCCGTGCGAGTGGCCGTGGTGACCGGCCCCGGCCGGCTCCTCCTCCGCCGGCGCCTCGACGACGGCGGAGTCGGTGGTCAGCACCATCGCGGCGATCGAGACGGCGTTGCCCAGCGCGGCCTTGGTGACCTTGACCGGGTCGATGACGCCCTGGGCGGCCAGGTCGCCGTACTCGCCGGTCGCGGCGTTGAAGCCCTGACCGACTCCGGCCTCGCGGACCCTGGCCACCACGACCTGGCCCTCGAACCCGGCGTTGCCGGCGATCTGGACCAGCGGGGCGTCCAGCGCCCGCCGGACCACGCGGGCGCCGGTCAGCTCGTCCCCGGACAGGTCGAGGGAGTCGATCGCCGCGGCGGCGTGCACCAGCGCCGAGCCACCACCGGGGACGACGCCCTCCTCCACCGCGGCGCGGGTGGCGGCGATGGCGTCCTCGATGCGGTGCTTCTTCTCCTTCATCTCGACCTCGGTCGCTGCGCCGACGCGGATGACGCCGATGCCGCCGGCGAGCTTGGCCAGCCGCTCCTGCAGCTTCTCGCGGTCCCAGTCGGAGTCGGTCGCCTCGATCTCGCGGCGGATCTGCGCGACCCGGTCGCCGATGGCCTCACCGGTGCCGCCGCCGTCGACGATCGTGGTCTCGTCCTTGGTGACGGTGACCCGGCGGGCGGTGCCGAGCACCTCGAGGCCGACCTGGTCGAGCTTGAGGCCGACGTCCTCGCTGACCACCTGGCCGCCGGTGACGACGGCGAGGTCGGTCATGAACGCCTTGCGGCGGTCGCCGAAGTACGGCGACTTGACCGCGACGACCTTGATTGTCTTGCGGATGGAGTTGACGACGAGGGTGGACAGCGCCTCCCCCTCGACGTCCTCGGCGACGATCAGCAGCGGGCGGCCGCCCGTGGACAGCACCTTCTCCAGCAGCGGCAGCAGGTCGGCCAGCGCGCCGATCTTGCCGCTGACCAGCAGCACGAGGGCGTCCTCGAGGACGGCCTCCATCGCCTCCTGGTCGGTGACGAAGTAGGGCGAGAGGTAGCCCTTGTCGAACTGCACGCCCTCGGTCACGTCGAGCTCGGTGGAGAGGGTGGTGCTCTCCTCGACGGTGATGACGCCGTCCTTGCCGACCTTCTCCATGGCCTGACCGATCAGCTCGCCGACCTCGGCGTCCTGCGCGGAGACGGTCGCGACGCCGGCGATGGCCTGCTGGTCGGCGACCGGGATGGCGACCTCGTCGAGGGCCTTGCTGACCGCGTCGGCGGCGGCACGCATGCCCACGCCCAGCGCCATCGGGCTGGCGCCCGCGGCGACGTTGCGCATGCCCTCGTGCACGAGGGACTGGGCCAGCACGGTGGCGGTGGTGGTGCCGTCACCGGCGACGTCGTTGGTCTTGGTGGCGACGTTCTTGGCCAGCTGGGCGCCGAGGTTCTCGTACGGGTCGTCGAGCTCCACCTCGCGGGCGATGGTCACGCCGTCGTTGGTGATGGTCGGAGCGCCGAACTTCTTGTCGAGGACGACGTTGCGCCCGCGCGGGCCGAGGGTCACCTTGACCGCGTCGGCGAGCTTGTCCACCCCGCGCTCCAGCGCGCGGCGGGCGTCCTCGTTGAACTTGATGATCTTGGCCATGGGCCCTTCCGATCAGGGGCGGGTGGGTCGGGTGGGTGCGAGCCCGGACGACGACCGCCCCGGGACCCGGTCAGATCGGGTCGCCGGGGCGGTCGCTGCGGAGCTCTAGCGGGAGGGTGCGGTCACTTCTCCACGACGGCGAGCAGGTCGCGGGCGGAGAGCACGAGGTACTCCTCGCCGGCGTACTTGACCTCGGTGCCGCCGTACTTTGAGTAGATGACCACGTCGCCGACGTTGACGTCGAGCGGGACGCGGTTGCCGTTGTCGTCGATGCGACCGGGGCCCACGGCGATGACCGTGCCCTCCTGCGGCTTCTCCTTGGCGGTGTCCGGGATGACCAGGCCGGAGGCGGTGGTGGTCTCGGCCTCGTTGGCCTGGACCACGACACGGTCCTCGAGCGGCTTGATGTTGACCTTGGTAGCGGTCGTCACGTCGGTGACGCCCCCTTCGGGATCGGACGGCTGGTGGGTTGTGCGCTGATCTGCGGCACGGGGCCCGGTGCCTGCCGTCGCGGGGGTCAGGCGCCTGATGCCCGTGTCGATTGGCACTCTACCTACGAGAGTGCCAGCCGCTCAACCGGGGTCGCGGCGCCCGGGCACGGCGGGTGCCAGGCTGGAGTCGTGCCCGACCAGCCCCCCGCCGACACGCTGACGCGGCTGCACCGGCTGCGCACACCCGAGGGGACGGCGGCCACGGCGCGGGCGGCCGCGCTGCTCGCCGAGGGCACCGACCTGCTGACCGGCCTGGCCCGGCTGCGGGCGGAGGTCGGCCCGGAGCTCGCCGGCCCGGCCTGGGAGCTGGCGCGGCTGCGCGCACGGGCGCGGCCGGTGTTCGGCGCCGACGCCGACGTCCTGTACCTCACCGCCGACACCCTCGAGCAGGCCGGCCGTCCCGAACTGGCCGAGCGGCGGGCGCAGCGCCTGCTGTCCGCGGAGGTGGACGGTTGGGGCATCGACAGCGTCGCCGACCTCGGGTGCGCCTCCGGCACCGACACGGTGGCTCTGGCGCGGGCCGGGGCCACCGTGCTGGCCGTCGACACCGACCCGCTGGCCCGCGAGCTGACCGCCGCGAACGCCGAGGCGCTCGGGGTGGCCGACCGGGTGTGGGTGGTCGCCGGGGACGCCGTCGAACTCGTGGCCGCCGCGCGGGGCGGCGAGGTGGCCGGGTGCGCTGCCGCCGTCCTGGACCCGGCACGGCGGGCCGGTGGGCGGCGGCAGCTGGACCCTGACCGCTGGTCGCCGCCCTGGTCGACGGTGGCGACGTTGCTGGACCGGGCGCCGCACGCGGTGGTCAAGGTGGCGCCGGGCCTGGACCACGAGCGGGTGCCGGCCGGGGTCGAGGCCGAGTGGGTCTCCGCCGGCGGCTCGATCATCGAGGCGTTGCTGTGGGGCCGGGGGCTGTCGACGACGTGGCGGCGGGCGTCCCTGGTGCACGACGGCGCGGTGCTGGAGCTGACCGCGGACGCCGATCCCGGGCCCGCGCCGTCCGGACCGGTGCGCGGCTGGCTGCACGAGCCGGACCCGGCGGTGATCCGGTCGGGGCTGGTTTCGCTGGTCGCTGCGGACCTCGGCGCCACGCTGGTCGACCCGACGATCGCCTACCTGACCTCCGACGCGCCGACCGGCTCCCCCTGGGTGTCCTCGTACCGGGTCGACGAGGTGCTGCCGTTCAACCTCAAGAAGCTCAGGGCGCTGCTGCGGACGCGCGGCGTCGGGCGGGTGGTGGTCAAGAAGCGGGGCTCGGCGATCGAGCCGGAGACCCTCGCCCGCCAGCTGCGCGGCCCGGGCACGGGGACGGCGACCGTCGTCGTCACCCGGGTCGCCGGCGCCCCTACCGCCCTGGTGTGCGACCTCAGTTGGTGACGACGTCGATCGGCAGCGAGCTGTCCGCGCCGACGTCGGGGGCCGACGGCGCCACCCCCGCCGCCACCAGCCGGGAGCCCAGCGCTGCCACCATCGCGCCGTTGTCGGTGCACAGCCGCGGGCTGGGCACCCGCAGCACGATGCCGGCCGCAGCACACCGCTCCTCGGCCAGCGCGCGGAGCCGCGAGTTGGCCGCCACGCCACCGCCGAGTACCAGGTGGTCGACGCCGGAGTCCCGGCAGGCACGCACCGCCTTGGCGGTCAGCACGTCGGCGACCGCCTCCTGGAACGATGCCGCGACGTCGGCCACCGGCACCGGCTCCCCCGCCCGCTGCCGCGCCTCGACCCACCGGGCGACGGCGGTCTTCAGGCCGGAGAAGGAGAAGTCGTAGGGGGCGTCGCGGGGGCCGGTGAGCCCGCGCGGGAAGCCGATGGCGGTCGGGTCGCCCTCGCGCGCCGCCCTGTCGATCGGCGGGCCGCCGGGGAACGGCAGGCCGAGCACCCGGGCCACCTTGTCGAAGGCCTCCCCCGCCGCGTCGTCGATGGCGCGGCCCAGCGACTGCACCTTGCGGGCGAGGTCGGGTACCAGCAGCAACGAGCTGTGCCCGCCGGAGACCAGCAGCGCCAGCGACGGCTCGGCCAGCCTGCCGTGCTGCAGCTCGTCGACGGCGACGTGCGCGGCCAGGTGGTTGACGCCGTACAGCGGCACGTCCAGGGCGAGGGCGTAGGCCTTGGCCGCCGCCAGCCCGACCAGCAGCGCGCCGGTGAGCCCGGGACCGGCGGTGACCGCCACCGCGTCGACGTCGGACGCGTGCACGCCGGCCTCGGCCAGGGCGCGGTGCACGGTCGGCACCATCGCCTCCAGGTGCGCCCGGGAGGCGATCTCCGGCACCACCCCGCCGAAGCGCTCGTGCTCCGCCATCGAGGTGGCCAGGGCATCGGAGAGCAGCGTCCGGCCGCGCACGAGTCCGACCCCGGTCTCGTCGCACGAGGTCTCGAACCCGAGGACCAACGGATCAGCCACGCAACTTCTCCCGCTTCATCACGACGGCGTCCGTGCCGCTCGGCTGGTAGTACCGCGGCCGCCGGCCGATCTCGCTGAACCCGCGCCGCCGGTAGAGCCCCTGCGCGACCTCGTTGTCGGCGCGCACCTCCAGCAGCACCACGGGGCTGCGCCGGTCGGCCTCGGCAAGCAGCGCGTCGAGCAGCTGGGCACCGATCCCCTCGCCCTGCCGGTCGGCCGCGACGCCGATGGTCGACACGTGCGCCTCGTCGTCGTAGGCGATCAGTCCGGCGTAGCCGACGACGCGGTCGCCGTCCTCGGCCACGAGGTAGGAGCGGGTGTCGGTGCGGGCCAGCTCGTCGCGGTACATGGCCCAGGTCCAGGTGTCCGGGGCGAACAGCTGCTCCTCGAGCTCCAGGACGGCGTCGAGGTCGGCCAGCCGCATCGGCCGCAGCCGCGCACTCACGCCGTTGTCACTGGCTTGAAGGACGTCGGCGGGACGGCGTCCGGACGGCGCAGGTACAGCGGCGCCAGCGGGGCGGCCGACGAGGGGTCGGCCAGCTGCGGCGCCGCCGCCCGGACCAGCCCCGCCGTCGTCACGTCGGCAGACGTGACCTGCACCCCCAGCCGCTCGGCGAACCGGGCGTCGCCCACGACCGGGCCGGCGACGTCGAGCTCCTCCGGGCGCACCACGCCCGGGCCGCCGGTGCGCGAGCCGTCGGCGGCGTAGGCGGCCCAGTAGACCTCCTTGCGGCGGGCGTCGGTGACCACCGTGCGGGCACCGGATCCCACGGCGTCCAGCGAGCAGACACCCACCATGGGCAACCCGCGGGCGTCGGCGAGCGCCGCGGCGGTGACCACCCCGACGCGCAGCCCGGTGAAGGGGCCGGGGCCCAGCCCCGTCACGACGGCGTCGACGTCGGCCAGAACGAGCCCGGCGTCCCGCAGCGCGTCAGTGACCGCGACGGTGAGCAATTCGGCGTGCCGGTTGCCCGAGGGCACCGCCCGCTCGGCGAGCACCTCGGTCGCGCCGTCGGGCGACCACCGGGCGAGGCCGGCGACCAGGGTCGGCGTGGCGGTGTCGAGGGCGAGGACGAGCACGGCCGCCCAGGGTAGTGCCCCGCTGTCGCAGGCTCAGGCCGCCGCCGTGGCGCGGTGCTGCCTAGCATCGACTCGTGCGGAGCACCCTCGACCTGGACGAGGACGTCGTCTCGGCAGCGCGGGAGATCGCCGCCGAGCAGCGCCGCTCGCTCGGCTCGGTGGTCTCCGAACTGGTCCGTCGGGGCCTCACACCGGCAGAGGCCGAGACCCAGGACGGGCTGCCGGTGATCCGCGTGCCGAGCGGAACTCCCGCGATCACCGCCGAGATGGTGCGCCGCGCACTCGCGGAGGACTGACTCCGCGTGACGCTCCTGGGCGTCAACCCCCTGGTGGCGCCCAGCGTCGTGTGGGGTCCGGCGCGCCGTCGAGCCGCTCCTCCCAGCCGGCCCCGTGGGGCACGAGCACCGCCGTCCGGACGTCGTCGTCGCGGCGGTCCAGCCGCACCTCGAGGTGCTCGTCGGTGAGCTGCTCCACCAGCCCCTGCCCCCACTCGACGACGGTCACCGAGTCGGCGACAGTGACGTCCAGGTCCAGGTCGTCGACGTCGGCGACCCCGCCGAGGCGGTAGGCGTCGACGTGCACCAGCGGCAGCCGGCCGCCCCCGTGCACGCGGGCGATGACGAAGGTCGGGGAGGTGACCGGCTCGCGCACGCCGAGCGCCTCGCCGAGGCCCTGGGTGAGCGCGGTCTTGCCCGCGCCCAGCGGGCCGACCAGCACGACCAAGTCTCCGGCGCGCACCATCCCGGCCAGCTCGGCGCCCAGCGCCCGGGTGTCCGCCGGGGTCGCCAGCACGTGCTCGCGCCTCACGCCAGGCTCTCCGCGACCGCGGCCAGGTCGGCCAGCAGCCCGGCCCGCGGCGCCCCGTTGGGGCCGAACCGGATCGCCGCCGAGGGGTGGTAGGTGGCCCAGACCACCCGGCCGTCGACGTCGTGCGCCCGGCCGCGGGCCTGCGCCAGCACGGTGCGCGGCCCGAGGAACCACTTCGCCGACGACAGCCCCAGCGCGACGACGACCGGCGGGTCCAGCAGCTCCAGCTGGCGCCGCAGCCACCCGCTGCAGCGGGCCACCTCCGAGGCCTTGGGCGTCCGGTTTCCCGGCGGGCGGCACTTCACCACGTTGAGGACGGCGGCCTGCGCGCGGTCCAGTCCGGCCTCGGCGAGCAGCTGGTCGAGCAGCGCGCCGCTCCTGCCTACGAAGGGTTGGCCGGTCTCGTCCTCGGTCGCACCTGGCGCCTCACCGACCAGCACGAACCGCGGGCGCATGGCAACCGGGACGTCGCCCACCACGACGTGCTGGCGGGTGGCGGCCAGCTCGGGGCAGGCCACGCAGGGGCGGGCGGCGGCGGCGAGGGACACCCAGTCCGGCGCTGCCGCCGCGGTGCGGGCCACCTCGTCAGCGGCCGCGTCCAGGCGGGGCGGTCGTAGGGCGGCCACGCACCGCACCCTACGGCGCAGCTGCCCCCCGGCCGGCCCCTGGACCGAGGCTGCCCCCTCCGGAGGGGGCCGGTCGGTGGTGGCTAAAGGACGGACCCCACCGAGCCGATCCGGACGAGAACCCGCTCCATCCGACCCGCGAAGCAGGCGACATGCCCAAGCACCGACGTCCGAGGCCGCTGACCACCAAGCTGGCCCTGACGCTCGTGACGCTGTCCTGCGCCAGTGGTGTGGGAGGCCTGTCGACCCACGCTGCCTTCAGCTCGACCACGGCCAACGAGAGAGCACGTTCGACGCCGGAACCGTCACGATCAGCGACAACGACGCCGACTCCCAGATGTTCTCCATGTCGAACCTGAAGCCCGGCGACACCGACACCGGCTGCATCGTGGTGACATACGCCGGCTCGCTGCCGGCCACCGTCCGGCTGTACGGGACGACCGGCGGCACCGGTCTGGACCAGTACCTCTCCCTCGTCGTGACCCGGGGCGCCTTCAGCACGGTGCCGGCCTTCGACTCCTGCACGGGATTCACCGCCGACACCACCGAGTACCTGGGCACCGGGCAGGGCGCCGGTGTGGCTACACCGGCACTCTGCAGGGCTTCGCGGACAGCTACACCGGCGGCCTCGTCGACCCTACGTCCCCCTCGCCGGAGTCGTGGACCAACGGCGAGACGCACGCCTACCGGTTCCAGGTCACCCAGCGGGACATCAACGCCGCCAAGGGTCTGAGCGCCACGCAGACCTTCACCTGGGAGGCACGGAACTCCTGATGCCGGGACGGGACGGCACAGGAGGCCGCGCAGGAGCGATTGGCGCCGGCTCGCCGTGGTTGTGGTCACGGCGCTCGCCGCACTGGCGGTGCTCGGGGCAGGTACCGGGCTGGCCACCGGACACCGGGTGCTGGTGGTCACCAGCGGCAGCATGGCCCCGGCCATCGCCACCGGCGATGCGATCGTCGTCCGCTCGGTCTCCCCCGGCACCGTCCGGGTCGGGCAGGTGGTCACCTTCCGCGACCCCAGCCGCGACCAGCAGCTGGTGACCCACCGGGTCACCGCCAGCCGCCGGGCCGGCGATGCCCTGTCCTTCACCACCAAGGGGGATGCCAACACCGGGACCGAGGAGTGGACGGTCCCCGCCGACGGCCGGGTCGGGGCGTTCCTGTTCCGGCTGCCGGGGACCGGCTACGTCCCGGCCTGGCTGGCCCGCCCCAAGCTGCGCCTGGCCCTGCTCGGTGCGGCCGCCCTGGTGATGTCCACCGCGGCCCTGCGTCGCATCTGGCGACCCGAGACGGCCGACGTCCGCAGCCCGGTCCAGCAGTTGCTGCCGGCCGGGCGCAGCGCCCGCGGCGCCGGGCCGGTCCCGGAGTCGGTGCAGCGGTCGCCCTCGCCCTCGCGGGGCTGCTGGGCGGGGCCGTCCTCGGCGGCACGAGCGCCGCGTTCAGCGCGACGACGGCCAACGCCGGCGACTCCTTCGAGGCGGGCACGGTGACCCTCGGGGACGACGACCCGGGGACGGCGATGCTGTCCCTGGCCGGCGCGGTCGCCGGTGACAGCGACACCGCGTGCATCACCGTCACCAGCAGCGGAAGCCTCCCCTCAACCGTCCGGTTGCACGGAGCGACCAGCGGGACCGGGCTGGACCAGTACCTGACGCTCAGCATCACCCGGGGGACGTCGACGTCGGCCTTCGACTCGTGCGCGGGCTTCGTCGCCGACGCGACGGACCACATCGGCGCCGGGCCCCGGGATCGTCTACAGCGGCACCCTGCGCGACTTCCCCGACAGTTACGCCACCGGCCTCATCGACCGGGCCACGGCCACCCCGGAGAGCTGGACCACCGGCGAGTCCCACGTCTACGAGCTCGTCGTCACCCTGGGCACCGACACCGCCGCGAAGGGCCTGGACGCGAGCCAGACCTTCACCTGCGAGGCCCACAACTCATGATCACCACCGCTGCGCCGGTCCGGTCCCGAGGTGGACGGGCGGCGCTGCTCGCCGCGGTGCTGCTCGTGGCGCTGGCGAGCGGGGTCGGAGAGACCGGCGCTGCCTTCTCCAGCGTGACGAGCAACGGCGGCAACAGCTTCGCCGCTGCGGGTTGCGCCTCCGTGGCGGTCACGGCCACGAGTGACGCCTGGATCCGCTCGGACGCCACCAGCGACAACGCCGGCACCGCCACCCAGATCTCCGTCAGGTCGCAGATCGGGCAGAACCGGCGCTCCCTCGTCTCCTTCCCCTTGCCGACGACGCCCCCCGGCTGCACGCTGCTGTCCGCGACGCTGCGCCTGAACGCCTCCACCTCGGCCACTGGGCGGACCATCCAGGCGTATCAGCTCGCCGCCACGTGGGCCGAGACCGGCGTGACGTGGGCGAACCAGCCGGCACGACGGGCACACCCGCGACGGCGTCCTCGGCGACCGGCTGGGTGGAGTTCGACACCACCACGATCGTGCAGGCGCAGTACGCGGGGACGAACCACGGCTTCCTGATCCGGGACGGCGCGGAGGATGACGCGAGCGCGCAACAACACGTCTACTCCAGCCGCGAGGGGCCAACCCGCCGCAGCTCGTGCTGACCTTCGGCTGACCAGCTCCCCCGAGGCCCGGCCGTGCTTCAGCGCCGGGCCGGCTGGTCGGCGACGACCCGGCGCAGCAGCGCCGACAGCGCCGCGGTCACCTCGTCGGGCTTCTCCATTGGCACCATGTGCCCCGCGTCCGCAACGACGACGTACTCCACGTCCGGCGCGTCCGGCCCGCCGAGCAGCTCGACGATCGCGTCGCTGTGCCGGCTGGGGATCAGCGTGTCCTGGTCCCCGGTCAGTACCAGGATCGGGACGGCGCGCAGCGGCTCCAGCGACGCGGTCGCGTCCAGGCCGGCCAGTGCCGGGTAGAACTCCGCGATGACCTCGACCGGCGTGCCGGCGATCATCGCGTCGACGTAACGGCCGAGCGCCGGGTCGACGTCCCGCGAGGCGAATGACAGCGACCAGGTGACCTGCGAGATGAGGTCGGCCGCCAGCCGACGGGTGCGCTCGGCGACGCCAGGACGGCGGCGCATCGCGAACGCCGCGATCGGCAGGACCGCCGCCCGCACCCCGGTGAGCAGCTCGGGCATGCCGAAGTCCAGGTCGGCGAGGTTGCCGCTGGAGGTGCTCATCAGCGCCGCCCCGACGACGCGGGTGCCGAACAGCTCCGGGCGCACCGCCGCCAGGGCCATGACCGTCATGCCGCCCATGGAGTGCCCGACCAGGACCACCGGTCCGTGCGGCACCCGCGCCCGCAGCACCGCGTCGAGGTCACGGCCCAGCTGCTCCATCGTCGAGTGCTCGGCCGGCCCGCGGCCGGAGGCGCCGTGGCCGCGCTGGTCGTAGAACACCAGCCGCGCCTTCGGGCGGGAGCCGTTCGCGGTCGCGAGCGCCGCGCCCAACGCCCGCCGCTGGAAGGTCCACGACGCCATCGACAGCGTGTAGCCGTGGCAGAAGACCACGGTCAGCGGTGCGTCCGTCGGCCCGACCTCCTCCACGGCCAGCAGCACGCCGTCGTCGGCCGCCACCAGCGCGGTCCGGTCGGCGCGCCGGGACCGGGGACCCAGCGGGTCGTCCTCGCGCAGCTCGGCGTCCGTGGCGCCCGGCGGCAACCCCGCCGCCGACCCCAGCCG
>JALYNA010000140.1 GCA_030773455.1 Actinomycetota bacterium | reverse complement strand
CTACGAACGCCTGCCCGCCCACTCCGAAGCGATGATCAAGTGGGCCATGATCGGGCTGATGGCCCGCCGTCTCGCGCCCGCTCCTGGTCGCCGTCCCTGGCAACCAGCACGCGCCGCCTAACCCCTTTCTCAACACCTTGTCAGAGCAACCTGTTCGTCGCCGCCCAGCGAGTGAGCTGGTTGCGGTTGGACAGCTGCAGCTTGCGCAGCACGTTCGACGCGTGGGACTCCACCGTCTTCACCGAGATGAACAGCCGCGAGCCGATCTCCCGGTAGGTGTAGCCGCGGGCCGGCAGCTGCATGACCTCCCGCTCGCGGGCGCTGAGCAGGTCCAGGCCGGGGTCGGTGGCCGGGTCCTGGGGCTGCGGGGCGGACGGCGTCGTCGCGGTGAACGCGTCAAGCACGAATCCGGCCAACCGCGGGCTGAAAACACCACGTCCCCGTCGGCCACCCGCTCCACCGCGGCCAGCACGTCCGGCCCGGAGATGCTCTTGGTGCGTACCCACGGGCGCCGGCACGGATGACCGCGATGACGTCCTCGGCGGCGTCGGACACCGACAGCGCCAACCACCGCACCGACGGCAGCTCGGCCCGCAGCGTCTCGAGCACCGCCCGCCCCCCGCCGCCGGGCAGGTGCACGTCGAGCAGGACGACGTCGGGCACCGCCGCGCGGATCCCGTCGACGGCGCCGGCGACGTCGGCCTCCCCGACGACATCGACCGCGCCGCCGAGCTCAGCCCGCACGCCTAAGCGCACCATCGCGTGGTCGTCCACGAGGAACACCCGGGTGCTCACGCCGCGTCCCGCAGCCCACGGCGATCGCCCGGCACGGCGGCGGGGTCGAAGCCGGCACCGCGGTCGCGGACGAAGACGGCGACCCGCTGCGGCGTCACCTCGGTGTAGAGGTCGGCGGCGGTGGCCCCCGAGTGCTTGGCCGCGTTGACCAGCGCCTCGCGGGTGGCGGCGCCCAGGGCGGCCAGCGCGTCGTCCAGGGGGGCGTCGCCGACGACGACCGACTCGACGGTCAGCGCGTGGTCGGCCTCCACCTCGGCGACCACGCCGGACACCAGCGCCGCCCAGGTGCCGCCGCCGGCTGCCACCGCCGGCTCGTAGAGCCAGGTGCGCAGCTCCCGTTCCTGGCTGCGGGCCAGCCGGGACACCGCGGTGGAGTCGTCGGCGTGCCGCTGGATGAGGGCCAGGGTCTGCAGCACCGAGTCGTGCAGGTGGGCGGCGACGGCGGCCCGCTCCTCGGAGCGCACCCGGGCGGTGCGCTCGGCCTCCCGGGACGCCAGCAGCCGGCGCCACAGCGGCGCGGTGGCCAGGGCGACGCCGGCCAGGATGACCAGGGTCGCGGCGAATCCGTTGCGGGCGTTGGCCAGCTGGCCGGTGGTGGCCAGGAGCAGCACCACACCGGCGACGCCGAGGAACACACCACCGGCGAGCAGCCAGCGCACGCCGGGGCGGGCGAGCGTGCGGTCGGTGTCCAGCTGCCGCCAGATGACGGTCAGCCCGACGCCCACCAGCAGCAGCGGCAGGACCAGGTCGCCGCCGCCCCAACTGCCCAGCTGGGTCACCAGGACCAGCGCACCCAGCCCGAGCAGCCCGAGGCCGAGCGCCTGCCGGCGGCTGGGCTCCTCGGTGGCCTCCTCGACCACCGGATCGGCCTCGGCGTCGGCGACCGGCATGAAGAACCACAGCAGCGCGTAGGCCACGACGCCCATGCCCGTCGCGGCCAGGACGACGAAGGCCGCGCGGACGACGAGCGGATCGGCCCGCAGGTGTACCGCCGTCCCCGCGGCAACGCCGGCCAGCAGGCGCCCCGAGCGCGGGCGCACCAGCGGTGGCCGCAGCGGCACGGGCAGGGTCGTCGCCACGGTGCCGATCGTCGCACCGGCGGACCGCGCCCCGACACCAGGAACCACCCGGGGTGATGGACCGGGTCGGATGAGGGCGTTCCCGATGGACCGGGCCCCCGGCCGCGAGCAGGGTCTGGGCCATGACATCCGCACCGCCTCCCGCTCCCCCGTCGGCGGACCCGCCGGCGACTGCGTACCCGCCGCCCGGGTTCCCGGTGCGGCCGCCGCTGCGGCGCAGCCGCAACGACAAGGTTATCGGCGGCGTCGCCGGCGGCCTGGCCGAGTACAGCGGCATCGACGCGCTGCTGTGGCGGGTCGGCCTCGTCGCGCTGGCCCTGGCCGGCCCCGGCGTCCCCGTCTACCTACTGCTGTGGGTGCTCGCGCCGGCCGAGCCGTTCATGGGCTCCCCCGGCACCGACCGGCCCCCGCGCGCCGTCGGGCCGCGGTCACCGGTCCCCGGGCTGGCGCTGGCCGCGCTGCTCATCGTCGTCGGCCTGCTGGCGGGGATCACCGGACTCACCGGCTGGGACGTCGGCCCGACCGGCTTCTTCGGCTCGGCGCTCCTCGTCGTCGGCCTCGGCCTGGTCGCTGCGGCCTTCACCGGGGGACGGCGGGCCAAGGGCGGCCTAATCGCGCTGGGCGTGGTCCTCTCCATCGCGCTGCTCGCCTCCACGGCCGAGCCCTGGCGGCACGTGGACGGCGGCATCGGGGACCGCAGCTACAGCCCGGTCAGCGTCGACGATGTGCAGCAGGAGTACCGGCTCGGCGCCGGCAACCTGCAACTGGACCTGAGCGGTGTCCCTCTGGTCGGCCTCGACCGCCCGGTCACCACGCGCGTGGAGGTCGGCGCCGGCAACATCGAGGTGGTCGTGCCCCGCTCGGCCGACGTCCGGGTCGACGTGGAGAACCGGATCGGTGAGGTCGACGTCCTCGACGTCGGCTCCGACGGGGGCTTCTCCCGCGGCACCGGCTCCGCCTGGAGCGGGGACCGGGACCCCGAGTTCGTCCTGACCATCGACGCCGGGATGGGGAACGTGGAGGTGGACCGTGCCTGACTACAGCGAGTTCCCGACGACCCCGACCGCGTGGCAGGAGCAGGCCTGGCAGGAGGTCGCCCCGCTCCCGCTCGAGGACGCCGAGCCGCCGCGGCGCCGCGGTGTAGACCTCACCGCCCTCGTCCCCGGCCTGGTCTTCGTCGTCCTGGCGGTCGTGCTCGTGGCCGGCGCGGTGCTGCCGATCGGGCTGGTGACCGAGGGTGGCCTGCTGTGGCTGGTCCTGATCGGCGGCGGCGTCGCCCTGCTGATGAGCGAACTGCGCAGGGCACGCCGCAGGCGCTGAACCACCGCACGGAGGCCCGGGGAGCACCCGCTCCCCGCGCCCTCGTGCGTGCCGGTGCGTACGCTGGCGCCGGTGAACGCCGACAGGCGTGCCGTGCTGGCCGCCATCACGGTCGTTGGGCTGGCCCTCCTGCTCACGTCGACTCCCTGGCCCGTCCTCAGCACGCTGACGCAGCGCACGCCGTTGCCTGCGACCGCGCGGTGGACCGACGCCGGCGTCCCCGTGCCCGCGTCGGCCGGCCGGTGCGCCGAGCAGGACCTCGCGCCCCCCGACGCCGTCCCCTGGTGCATGCCCGGCGGCGTCAGCGCGGCGACGGTGGAACGGTGGTACCGCGACGTACTGCCGGCGGGTCGCGACGCCGGTCACCTCCGGTGGTGCGTCGAGCAACGGCAGGCAGACGGCAGCCGGCGCGAGCTGTGGTCGACCGGCGCGGGGCTGGTCGGGTACGTCCTCCCGCCGCAGCCACCCCACCCGCCGACGCAGGAACCCGTCGCCGTGGCGGTCGTCGTGCTGCCGGGCGAGGCGTGCCACCCCGCCACCCGGGCCAGCCGGGAGCAGGTATGAGCGCCGGCCTGCTCGGCGACCCGTCCCTCGACGAGGCCGACCGTGCGGCCGGCTCAGGCGGACGCCGTGCCGTTCGCTGGGGGGCTGCGGCAGTCGGTGTCGCCGTCGCACTGGGCGTCGCCCTGCGGACCCACTCCCCCTCCCCGCTGTGGCTCGACGAGGCGATCAGCGCCAGCATCTCCGGCCTGCCGCTCCGCGAGGTCCCCGAGGCGCTCCGCCGGGACGGCGCGCCGCCGCTGTACCCGCTGCTGCTGTGGGGCTGGGAGCGGGTGGTCGGGGACTCCGCCACGCAGGTGCGGTGGTTGTCAGCGCTCCTCGGCGTCGCCGCGCTGCCGGCCGCCGCCGTGGCCGGTGCCCGGCTGGCCGGCAGGGCCGGAGCGGTCGCCGCGCTGCTGCTGTTCGCGACCTCGCCGTTCGCCATCTACTACTCGAGCGAGGCGCGCATGTACAGCCTCGTCATGCTGCTGGTCCTCTGCGGTTTCCTCGCCCTCGACGGCTACCTGCGCCGGCCGGGAGCGGCACGGGGCGTCCTGGTGGCGGTGGTCTCGGCGGCGCTGGCCCTGACCCACTACTGGTCGCTGTTCCTGCTCACCGTCGTCGGCGGGGGTCTGCTGGCGTTCGCATGGCGGACGCGCAGCAGGGCACCCGCCCGCGCCGCCGGGTGGATGGTCGCGGGCGGAGTGTTCTTCCTCCCCTGGCTGCCGTCGTTCCTCTACCAGTTCACGCACACAGGGACGCCCTGGGCCAGTCCGATGGGCTGGTTCGCCGCGCTGCAGTGGATGGTCGTCGTGTGGGGCGGTGGAGGAGGCCGGACCACGACACTGGTGCTGGTGACCGTGCTGCTGCTGCTCGCCGGGATCGGGGCCGCCGCGGTCTCGGCGTCCGGCTCGCGGGTCGTGCTCGACCTCCGCGGGCGACCGCCCGGTCGGGCGCTGGCCGTCGTGGTCGGCGCGACCCTCGTGCTCGCCCTGGCGGTGCGCCGGTTCACCGGCGCGGCGTTCGACGCGCGCTACACCAGCGTGGTCCTGCCGCTGTTCCTGCTGCTGGTCGCCGTCGGTCTCGCCCGGCTGCCGCGCGCGATCAGCACGCCGGTCCTCGCGGTCGCCGTCGTGACCGGGTTCGGGAGCGCGGTGCCGGACGTGTACTTCGAGTACAAGACCCAGGCCGGGCTGGTCGCCGACGCGCTGCGGGCACAGGCGCTGCCGGGCGACGTCGTCGTCTACTGCCCCGACCAGCTGGGCCCCGCCACCAGCCGCCTGCTGCCGGGCTCCCTGCGGCAGGAGGTGTACCCGACCGGCGGGTCGCCGGAGCGCGTCGACTGGGTCGACTACGCGGAACGGAACTCAGGCGCCGACCCGGCGGGGTACGCACGCGACCTCTCCGCCCGGGCCGGCGGCAGCGCCGTCTGGCTGGTGTTCCACACCCACTACCGCACGTACGAGGGTCAGTGCGAGGCTCTGGCCGGGACCCTGACGGAGCTCCGCGGGGACCCGCTGCGCCTGGTCGACCCCGACGGGATGTACTTCGAGTCGGCGCACCTGGTCGGTTGGGCGCCGCTGCGGCCCTCCCGGCCGTAGCGGTCGCGGCCCACGGCTGACCTTGGAGTCGGTGACAATCACCTCGCCCCCGTGATGGTTCTCGGCGGCTCGCTGATCGCGTCGAGGAACGTCAGCGCGCGCTGCCACAGCAGCTCCGCGGCCGCTGCGTCGTACTCCGCCGGCAGGCTCGGGTCGGTGAACAGGTGCCCGCTGCCTGCGTAGTCGTACGTCTCGACCCGCCCGCCGGCCTCAGCCGCGTCGGCCAGTAGCCCGTCGATCCAGTCCTGCTGCCGGAACGGGTCGTCGACGGTGTGGTGCACCTGGGCGGGCAGACCCGAGGGCCAGGAAACGTCCCCGAACAGACCGAGCGGCAGGGCACCGGAGAACAACAGGAGGCGGCGCAGCGCCGACGGGTGGCGACGTACTCGGCCATGCCGGCGCCGTTGGAGAAACCCGAACCAACGAACCCGTCGGGCAGGTCCGCGACCGCGTCCACGGCCGCCTGCATGAGCGCTCGGAAACCGATCCGGTCGACGTGCGCACAAGCCTCCGCGTAGTCGTCGAAGACCCGACCGTCGTACTGGTCGACGACGAGGACGTCGTGGCCCGCGGACCGAAGCCGGTCCGCGGCGTCGGTGATCCCGGGCCGGACGCCGAGGACGGAATGGAACAGCGCGATGGAGGCCATGGGACGACCCTGCCGCGCCCTCGGTGACACCGTCCTGTCACCAATTCCTGCGACGATCCCGCCGTGAACCGCACCGACCGGCTGCACGCGCTCACCGAGGAGCTGCGTCGTGCCGGGCCGCGCGGGAGGACGGCGCAGCGGCTGGCCGGGTGGCTCGAGGTCTCTCCCCGGACGGTCAAGCGGGACGTGGCCGCGCTGCAGCAGGCCGGCGTTCCGATCTGGGCGACCGCCGGGCCGGGCGGCGGCTACGTGCTCGACGCCGCCGGGACCCTCCCTCCGGTGAACCTCACGGCCGCCCAGGCGGTGGCGGTCGCCGTCACTCTGGCCCGGGCCGGGGACGCACCGTTCGCCGCCGATGGTCGCGCGGCCCTGGAGAAGGTGCTCGACGTCCTCCCTCCCACCGCGCGTGCCTAGGCCGAGCGGCTCGGCGGTCGGGTGTGGGTGCGCGCGGCGACCGGCGTCCGACCGGATGCGGCCTCAGCGATCGAGGAGGCGCTCACGAGGCGCCGGGTCGTGGTGATCAGCTACCGCGACCGGGACGGTCGGACGTCCCGCCGCCGCGTCGAGCCGCACCTGTTCGCCTCGACCCCGGGCCACTGGTTCCTGCTCGCGTGGTGCCGGGAACGACAGGCACCCCGGTGGTTCCGCTGGGACCGCATCCAGGACGCCGACCTGACGACCAAGCCGGTTGCCGATCGCGACCCGGGCACCTTCGGCACTCCGCCGGACGACGCGCGCAGTGTCCGGTCGGGAGCTCAGAGCGCGCGGTAGTAGCGCACCAGCGGCAGGCCGGTGAACCCGTGCCGCTCGTAGAGGGCGCGGGCCGGGGCGTGACCCGGGTCGCCTCCGGTGCCGATGACGGCGAGCGGGACACCGCGCCGGGCGCTCTCGGCGACCGCGCGCTCCAGCAACCGGCTCCCGACGCCGGACCGCTGGGAGCTGGGGGCGACGGCGATCATCTCGACCTCGCCGACCGGGGTGGCGTCCTCCTCGGTCCACCGGATGGCGACGAACCCGACCGGAGCACCACCGATGTCGCCGACCCACACGTCGGTGTCCGTGGACCGGCACACCGCGGCCTGCGCCGCCCGCCAGTCCGGGTAGACCAGGCGGTACACCCGAGGGCCCATGACCGACTCGAAGCTGGCGAAGACCGGTGCCCACGCGTCGAGGGACAAGGCGACGACCGCATCGACGTCGGCGCCGGTCAGCGGCCGGATGAGGACGGGCACGCGAGGGATGACACCACGGACGTCAGCGGCGCGTCATTCCCATTCGATGGTGCCCGGCGGCTTGCTGGTCACGTCGAGCACCACGCGGTTGACCTCGGGCACCTCGTTGGTGATCCGGGTGGAGATGCGGGCCAGGACGTCGTAGGGCAGCCGGGTCCAGTCCGCGGTCATCGCGTCCTCGCTGGACACCGGGCGCAGCACCACCGGGTGGCCGTAGGTGCGCCCGTCGCCCTGGACGCCGACCGAGCGGACGTCGGCCAGCAGCACCACCGGGCACTGCCAGATTTCGCGGTCCAGGCCGGCGGCGGTGAGCTCGGCGCGGGCGATCGCGTCGGCCCGCCGCAGCACGTCGAGCCGCTCCTGGGTGACCTCGCCGATGATCCGGATGCCCAGCCCGGGGCCCGGGAACGGCTGCCGCCACACCAGGGACTCAGGCAGGCCGAGCTGCAGGCCGACCTCGCGCACCTCGTCCTTGAACAGCGTGCGCAGCGGCTCGACCAGCGTGAAGGTGAGGTCCTCGGGCAGCCCACCGACGTTGTGGTGGCTCTTGATGTTCGCCGTCCCGGTGCCGCCGCCGGACTCGACGACGTCGGGGTAGAGCGTCCCCTGCACGAGGAAGTCGACGGTCTCGCCGTGCGCCTTCGCATCGGAGACGACGTCGGCTGCTGCCTGCTCGAAGACCCGGATGAACTCCCGGCCGATGATCTTGCGCTTGTGCTCCGGGTCGCTGACCCCGGCCAGCGCGCCGAGGAACTGCTCGCGCGCGTCGACCACCCGCAGGTCGGCGCCGGTGACCGCGACGAAGTCGCGCTCGATCTGCTCGGTCTCGCCCTCGCGCATCAGCCCGTGGTCGACGTAGACGCAGGTCAGCCGGTCACCGATGGCCCGCTGCACCAGCGCGGCCGCGACCGCGGAGTCGACCCCGCCGGACAGCGCGCACAGCGCCCGCCGGTCGCCGACCTGGGCGCGGATCCGCTCGACCTGCTCCTCGACGACGTTGGCCATCGTCCAGGTCGGCTCGAGCCCGGCGATGTCGAACAGGAAGTGCTCGAGCACCGTCTGCCCGTGCGCGGTGTGCCGGACCTCCGGGTGGAACTGCACGCCGGCGAGCTTGCGGTCGACGTCCTCGAAGGCGGCGACCGGCGCACCGGTGGAGGTGGCGGTGACGGTGAACCCGGGTGGGGCGGCGCTGACGGCGTCCCCGTGGCTCATCCAGACCGACTGCTCGACCGGCAGCGAGCCGAACAACCGGCCCTGCGTGGTGACCGTCAGCGGGGTGCCGCCGTACTCGCGGTCGCCGGTGCGCGCCACCGTGCCGCCGAGCGAGGCGGCCATCCCCTGGAAGCCGTAGCAGATGCCGAACGCCGGGACGCCGGCCTCGAACAGCGTCGGGTCGACCTGGGGGGCGTCGTCGGCGTAGACGCTGGACGGGCCGCCGGAGAGCACGATCGCGGCCGGCTTGCGGGCGACGATCTCCTCGGCCGGGACGTCGGAGGGGACGATCTCGGAGTAGACGCCGGCCTCGCGGATGCGCCGCGCGATGAGCTGGGCGTACTGGGCGCCGAAGTCGACGACGAGGACGGTCGGGAAGTCCATCAGTCGTCGCCCCGACCGCCGATGACCAGGTCGACCCGCTGGAACTCCTTGAGGTCGCGGTAGCCGGTCTTGGCCATCGTCCGGCGCAGCGCCCCGAAGAGGTTGGTCCGGCCGTCGGCGGCCCGCGCCTCGCCCAGGAGGACGTCGTACAGCGAGCCGGCGGGGGTGACGGGGGCCGACGTCCCGCCGCGGGGCAGCCGGGGGTGGGCGGCCACCGAGTCCCACCAGATGCC
>JALYNA010000139.1 GCA_030773455.1 Actinomycetota bacterium | reverse complement strand
CGCCCGCACCGGGTGGTCTACGACGACGTCGTCGCCGACGTCGTGGCCCGGACGACGGCGCTGGCGCGGGCCGCGGTCGCCGCGGGCGTGCACCGCGAGCGGGTGCTGGTCGACCCGGGGCACGACTTCGGCAAGAACACCCGGCACTCCCTGCAGGCCACCCGGCGGCTCGACGAGCTGGTGGCCACCGGCTGGCCGGTGCTGGTGGCGCTGTCCAACAAGGACTTCGTCGGGGAGACCCTCGACGTCCCGCTGGACGAACGGCTCACCGGCACTCTGGCGGCGACGGCGGTGAGCGCCTGGCTCGGGGCGACGGTGTTCCGTGCCCACGACGTCGCGGCGACCCGCCAGACGCTGGACATGGTCGCCGCCATCCGCGGCGACCGACCACCGGCGCGCACGACCCGCGGCCTGGCCTGAGGCGATGACATGGCGGTCCTCCGGACCGCACCGCCGCCAGGTGCCGTCCCGGCTGCCGCTGACCCCACCCCGCCACTCGTCGGGGAGCCTCCGGCCCCCACTCCTCGCGCCGCCTCGCAGGGCGTCTCACCCGGCCGCCACTAATCTCAGCCCCATGGCCGCCACCGGGTTCCACACCGCCGACGAACTCAATGCCCTGCTCCCGGGCACGCTGCCGGGCCTGCTCGGGCTGACCATCACCGCGCACGAGCCCGGCCGGCTGGAGGCCGCGCTCGACGTGCGCCCCGAGCTGATGGCGCCCAACGGCTACCTGCACGCCGCGACCGTGGTCGGGCTGGCGGACACTGCCTGCGGACTGGCCACCCGCGCGCTGCTGCCGGAGGGGGCCTCCGGCTTCACCACCGTCGAACTGAAGAGCAACTTCCTCGGCACCCTCCTGGAGGGCCGGGTCACCGCCGTGGCCACCAACGCCCACGCCGGGCGGACGACGCAGGTGTGGGACGCCGTGGTCACCGCCGCGGGCTCCGGAAAGACCATCGCGCTGTTCCGCTGCACGCAGTCGGTGCTCTGGCCACGCTGACCACACGACCGGGTACCCGCGGGTAGCCCACTGGCCGCGGGGACCGCCGCGGGTGTGAGACTGGCGCCACACCGACGCGAGAAGGAGCTGCACCCGTGGCGCTGGCCAGCCGTTACCCCGACGTCGAGATCCCCGACGTCTCCGTCCCCGAGTTCGTCCTCGCAGCCGGCCGGAACAGGCCCGAGGCCCCCGCACTCATCGACGGCCTCAAGGGCGACGTCATCACCCACGGCCAGCTGGCCGCCTACGTCGACCGCGTGGCCGCGGCGCTGCACGCCCGCGGTCTGCGCAAGGGCGACGTCGTGGCGGTCTTCTCCCCGAACACCCCGTGGTTCCCGGTGGTGTTCCACGGCATCGCCGCCGCCGGCTGCGTCATGTCGCCGATCAACTCCCTCTACACGCCCGACGAGATCGCCTTCCAGCTGCGCGACTCCGGCGCCAAGATGCTGATCACCGTCTCGCCGTTCCTCGAGCGCGCGATGGCCGCCGTCGAGAAGTCGCCCGTCGACGAGGTCGTCGTCATGGACGGCGCCGAGGGGCACGCCTCGCTGCTGGACCTGCTGAGCACCGACGCGCCCTCACCCCAGGTCGACATCGACCCGGCCAACGACCTGGTCACGCTCCCCTACTCCAGCGGCACCACCGGGCTGCCCAAGGGCGTCATGCTCACCCACCGCAACCTGGTGGCGAACGTGGCGCAGTGCTGTCCGCTCATCGCCCTCGGTGAGGACGAGCGGATCATCGCCGTCCTGCCGTTCTTCCACATCTACGGGCTGACCGTGCTGATGAACCAGGGCCTGGCTTGGGGTGGCGCCGTCGTGACGCTGCCGCGCTTCGACCTCGAGGACTTCTTCCGCACCATCCAGGACCACAAGATCACCCGCGCCTTCGTGGCGCCGCCGATCGTGCTGGCGCTGGCCAAGCACCCGCTGGTCGACTCCTACGACCTCTCCTCGCTGAGCGTGGTCCTCTCCGGCGCAGCGCCGCTGGACGAGTCGCTCGCCCTGGCCGCTGAGCAGCGGCTGCGCAAGGGTGCTGCCAGCGGCGTGACCGTCGCCCAGGGCTACGGCATGACCGAGCTGTCGCCGGTCTCGCAGACCACGCCGGACCCCGGCTGCGAGCCGCCCGGAGCAGCGGAGGGCTCGGTCCCCAAGGGCTCGGTCGGCTTCGCCGTCCCGAACTCCGAGTGCCGGCTGGTCGACCCCGCGACCGGGGAGGACGCCGGCCCGGGTGAGCGCGGCGAGCTGTGGGTCCGCGGCCCGAACGTCATGAAGGGCTACCTCAACAACCCTCAGGCGACGGCGGACACGATCGACCCCGACGGCTGGCTGCACACCGGCGACGTCGCCATCGTCGACGACAACGGCTGCTACACCGTCGTCGACCGGGTGAAGGAACTGATCAAGTACAAGGGCTACCAGGTCGCCCCGGCCGAGCTCGAAGCCGTGCTCATTGGACACCCGGAGATCGCTGACGCGGCCGTCATCGGTGTCCCGGACAAGGAGAGCGGCGAGGAGTTGCCCAAGGCCTTCGTCGTCCGCGCCCCCGGCTCGACGCTGACCCAGGACGCGGTCATGGAGTACATGGCCGACAAGGTGGCGCCGCACAAGAAGATCCGCATCGTCGAGTTCATCGAGGCGGTGCCGAAGTCCGCGGCCGGCAAGATCCTGCGCAAGGACCTCCGCGCGGCAGGCTGAGCGAGGACCCCGTCCAGGGGCCCGCCCCGAGCCTGCGAGGGGTGGGGAGGACGGGGTCCTTCTAGGGTCGGGGCATGCGTGCGGTGACTCTGAGCGGACCCGGCGGCCCCGAGGTGCTCGGCTGGGGCGAGGCCCCCGACCCCGTCCTGCGGCCCGGCCAGGTGCTCGTCGACGTCGTCGCCACCGCGGTCAACCGGGCCGACCTGCTGCAGCGGGCGGGGTTCTACCCGCCGCCGCCTGGCGCCAGCGACGTCCTCGGCCTGGAGTGCAGCGGGGTCATCAGCGAGGTCGGCGAAGACGTGACCGGCTGGTCGGTCGGCGACGAGGTGTGCGCGCTGCTGTCCGGCGGCGGCTACGCCGAGCGGGTCGCCGTCCCCGCCGGGCAGCTGCTGCCCCGCCCGGCGGGCGTGGAGCTGGCCACCGCGGCGGCGCTGCCCGAGGTGGTCTGCACCGTGTGGTCCAACGTCTTCATGCTCGCCGGGATGGGCCGCAGGGACACCTTCCTGGTGCACGGCGGGTCCAGCGGGATCGGCACGATGGCCATCCAGCTGGCCGCCCGCGCCGGCGCGCGGGTGCTCACCACGGCGGGCACTCCCGCCAAGCTGGGCGTCTGCCGCGAGCTGGGCGCCGAGGTGGGCATCAACTACCGCGACGAGGACTTCGTCGAGCGGGTGCTGGAGGAGACCGACGGCGCCGGAGCCGACGTCGTCCTGGACAACATGGGCGCGAAGTACCTGGCCCGCAACGTCGACGCGCTGGCCACCGGTGGGCGGCTGGTCTGCATCGGGATGCAGGGCGGGACGAAGGCCGAGCTCGACCTCGGCAAGCTCATGCGCAAGCGGGCCTCGGTGCACGCCACGACGCTGCGGGCCCGGCCGGCAACGGGGCCGGGCAGCAAGGCGGAGATCGTCGCGGCGGTCCGGCGCGACGTGTGGCCCGACGTCGAGCGCGGCGTCGTCCGGCCGATCGTGGACCGGCGGCTGCCGATGTCCCGCGCCGCCGAGGCGCACCGGGTCGTCGACGCCAGCGAGCACGTCGGGAAGGTCCTGCTCCTCACGGAGGCATAGGAGGCAATACATACGTCTCCGGGCCCCAGGACGTATGTATTGCCTCCTATGCCTGGGGTCATCGGGGGCGGAGCGCGGCGACGGCGTCGATGACGTAACCGACCTCCTCGGCGGTGTTGTAGTGCATCAGCCCCAGCTGCACCGCGCCGCCCTCCTCGTTCACCCCGAACGCGTCGAACAGCTCGCGGGCGGAGAGGTCGCCGTCCCACACGCAGATGCCGCGCCGGGACAGCTCGTGGGCCACCTGCCGGGGGCGCATCCCGGCGACGGTGAACGACAGCGTCGGCGTGGTCTGCGCCGCCGAGCCGATGACCTGCACGTGCCGCATCGCCCGCAGCGCCTGGTCCAGCCAGTCGAACAGCCCGCGCTCGTAGGC
Organism: Actinomycetota bacterium; assembly: GCA_030773455.1. Classification (GTDB taxonomy): domain Bacteria; phylum Actinomycetota; class Actinomycetes; order Mycobacteriales; family Geodermatophilaceae; genus Geodermatophilus. Next base: position 15,986 of record JALYNA010000139.1, on the reverse strand, counting down.
CGCCACCGCCGCCATCGAGGCGCGCAGCCGGTCGCGCCGGGTGTCGGTGGCGTCCTCGTCCAGCGCGGCCAGGTGCTCGACCGCCGCGGGGACGCCGGCCAGCAGCTCGAAGGCGTGCCCGCCGCTCTCGAACCGGTCGGGCACCCGGTCGGGCACCGGCGCCAGCTTCTCCGGCTCCAGCTCCACGAGCAGGCCCGGGTCAGCCACCACCGCGCCCACGTGCGGACCGCACCACGTGTCGGCGGCCACGGCGAGGAAGTCCGCGCCCATCACCCCGACGTCGAGCAGGTGGTGCGCGGCGGCGTGCGTCCCGTCGACGAAGACCAGCGCGCCGGCCCCGTGCGCGCGCCGGGCGATCGCCGCGACGTCCGGGCGGGTGCCGATCGCGGAGCTGGCCGCCGTGACCGCGACCAGCCGGGTGCGCGGGCCGAGCAGCTCGTCGTACTGCCAGTCGGGCAGCTCGCCGGTCTCGATGTCCACCTCGGCCCAGCGCACTCCCACGCCCGATCGGGCGGCCAGCTCCACCCACGGCCGGATGTTGGCGTCGTGGTCGAGCCGGCTGACCACCACCTCGTCGCCGGGCCGCCACGTGCGGGCCAGCGCCCGGGCCAGGGTCCAGGTCAGCCGCGCGGGATCCGGGCCGAGGACGACGCCGGTGGAGACCCCGCCGACCAGGTCGGCGACGGCGGTGCGGGCACTGGCCACCAGCCCCTCCGCACGGGCGGACGCCGGGAACACCCCACCGCGGTCGGCCACCGGGACCCGCATCGCCTGCGTCACCGCCAGCACGACGTTCTCGGGGACCAGGGACCCGGCCGGCCCGTCGACGTGCACCAGACCGTCGGAGAGACCAGGGAACAGGCCCCGGACGCGGGCGACGTCCAGCCGCCCCTCCCCCGGTCCCATGGGCCTCGACACTAGCCGTCGCCGCATGCGGTCGACGGCGACCCGCTACCACCCCGGCAGTCCTCCGCGACGCCGGGGAAGATGGGGACATGACCGCACCTGACAACGGCAGTGGACGTCCCCAGCAGGTCGTCGTCGTCGGCCCCGACGGCCGGCCGGTCGGCACGATGCCCGCCCCGGACGGCGGGATCCCGCCCGGGAACGGCGAGGGCGGCGCCATCGGCGACATGGTCGAGCAGCCGGCCAAGGTGATGCGGATCGGCACGATGATCAAGCAGTTGCTCGAGGAGGTCCGCGCCGCGCCCCTGGACGACGCCAGCCGCAACCGGCTGCGCGACATCCACGCGTCCTCGATCCGCGAGCTCGAGCAGGGCCTGGCCCCGGAGCTGCGCGACGAGCTGGAGCGCATCACCCTGCCGTTCAGCGAGGGCGAGACGCCGTCGGACGCCGAGCTGCGCATCGCCCAGGCCCAGCTCGTCGGCTGGCTGGAGGGCGTGTTCCATGGCATCCAGACCGCGCTGTTCGCCCAGCAGATGGCCGCCCGCGCGCAGCTGGAGGAGATGCGCCGCCGCGCGCTCCCCGGCGGGCCGTCCGGCCACGCGCCGCAGCAGCCCGACTTCCGCCCCGGCGGGGGTCAGTACCTGTGACGCGATGACCTCCTCTGGCCACCGGTCGGCACCGTTCCCGCGGGCCGTTGCCGGCGGCCGACGCGCCCGTCCCGCCACCGGACGGAGCAGCGAACGGTGCCGGTCGGCTCCGCACGGTCACGGGTGACTCACCGCGTGCGGGACCGGAGTCACCCGACCTGGTGAAGCGGCCGGTCCGGCTGTTTCCGGTGCGCCGGCCCTGCCGACCCGAGCCGGTCGACGGCCGGAGATCCCGGCCGGCAACCGACGCCTGGAGGGCCCATGACCAGCGAACAGACGAGCACCCCGCCGACGAGACGCACCGGTGGATCGAACGGCCTGGCGATCGCCTCCCTGGTGACGGGTGTCGCCGGCATCCTCTTCGCCCTGCTCTTCGCGATCGTGGGCCTGGCCCTCGGCGTGGTGGCCGTCGGCCTCGGCGTAGCGGCACGGCGCAACCGCGGAGCAAGCGGCCAGGCCACGGCCGGGCTGGTGACCGGCGTCGTGGCGATCGTCGTGGCCGTCGTCAACATGGTGGTCGCGTACAACCTGGTGACCTGAGCTGCAGACCAGACGACGGCGTCGTCCCCGAGGGGCGGCGCCGTCGTCTGCGTGGGCGGCCGGCTCGCCCGCCGCCGGGTCGCGAGCGCGGATGGACCGGTCGCAGGACCGGAGGGTCCTCGACCGGGACACGGACGACGGCTCAGCGGCGGCCGGGGGGCTCCTGGCCGCGGGCCGGCAGTGTCACAGCGAGGCGAGGAAGGCGGCGACGCCATCGTCCTCGTTGGTGCCGGTCACGTCGGTGGCCGCGGCCAGCAGGTCCGGGTGGGCGTGCGCCATGGCCACCGCCCGGCCGCCGCCCTCGCGGACCCAGTCGAACGCGGCGATGTCGTTGGGCATGTCCCCGAAGACGACGACGTCCTGAGGGCCGACGCCGTGCTCGGCGGCGACCTTGGCGATGCCGGTGGCCTTGGTGACGCCGCGCGCGGAGATCTCGGCGAGGGCGTCGGTGGAGGAGTTGGTGACCGTGGCGCGGTCGCCCACGACGCGCTCGACCAGCTGGACGAACTCGTCGCGCGGCAGCCTCTCGTGGCGGGCCAGCAGCTTGGCCACGGGTGCGGCGACCATCTCCTCCAGCGTCGCCACCGCCACGCCGGGGGCGTCGACGTCCCACCGCGGCTGGTAGACCGGCTCGTGGCGGAACTCCAGGCCGTACTCGACGGCGAACCAGGTGTCGGGCTGGTGCCGGCGCAGCCCGGCGGTGACCTCCCGCAGCACCTCCGGCTCCAGTGCGTCCTCCTCGAGCACCTCGAAGGCGGCCAGGTCCAGCAGGACGGCGCCGTTGCAGCACACGGCCGTGCCGTACCGCAGCACCTCGCGGATGCGCACCATCCAGCGCGGCGGCCGGCCGGTCGCCAGCACGACCGGCACGCCTGCGGACCGCCAGCGCTCGAGCTCGGCCACCGTCGCGTCGCTGACCGTGTCGTTGCCCCGCAGCAGGGTGCCGTCCATGTCGGAGGCGATGAGCCGGGGCCGCCAGTCAGACACCCGGGCGCCTCCCGTCGAGCAGGGCCTCCAGGTAGCGCGCGACACCGTCGACGTCGTGCCCGCTGGTGAGCAGCGGGGTGGCCGCCCGGACGGCGGGGTGCGCGTTGGCGACCGCGACCGCCCGGCCGCCGGCGTCGCGCACCGCCTCGATCATGGGCAGGTCGTTGGGCATGTCGCCGAAGACCAGCACGTCGCCGAAGCCCACGCCGTGGCGCTCCAGCGCGATCGCCAGCCCGGTCGCCTTGGTGATCCCGGGCGGCAGCACCTCGATGAAGCCCAGCCCGGCGTGGGTGACCTCGGCCTCGGCCGGGTCGACCACCCGGCGGGCGCGGGCGAGCAGCTCGTCCTGCCCGAGCGTCGACGAGCGCAGGAAGACCTTGAGCACCGCACCCGGAGGCAGCACCTGGTGGCGGGGCAGCAGGTGCGCCGGCTCGGGGTAGGGCCAGTCGAACCCGTGCTGTACCCGCAGCGGCGAGTGCACCTCCCCCTGCTCCGCGGCGTCCTCGACGGCCACGACGAGCGCGCCGGCGACCTCCTCGATCCGCTGGATCACCGCGGTCGCCTGCGCCCGCGGCAGGGCAACGGTGCGCAGCACCTCGTCGCGCGCCAGGTCGACGACGAAGCCGCCCTGGGCGAGGACGGCGATGCCGCGGCCGTCGAGCGCGTCGCGCACGCTGTCCAGCAGCCGGGGCCCGCGGCCGGTGACGCCGACGACCGGGATGCCGGCGTCCCAGCAGGCGGCCAGTGCCGCCCTGGTCCGGGGACTGACCTCGCCGGTGGAGGTCAGCAGCGTGCCGTCGAGGTCGGTGGCCACCAGGCCGGGCCGCCACGACCCGAGATCCCCGAGGTCGACGACGGTCCCCGCCCCGTCCGGGACGCCGACGGCGGGCAGCACGCCCGACCGGTCAGCCGTCATCCGACCGGCGGCGGCACCGGCGCCGCGAGCGTCATGCCGGGCGTGAGGGCCTCGACCCCGCCCAGCCACGGGCGCAGTGCCTTCGGCACGTGCACCGACCCGTCGGCGCGCTGGTGCACCTCGAGGAGGCAGGCGATCGTGCGGGCGACCGCGCAGAGGGTGCCGTTGAGCGTGGCGGCGGTCTGGTTCTTCCCGTCGGCGTCGCGGTAGCGGGTGTTCAGCCGCCGGGCCTGGAAGGTGGTGCAGTCAGAGGTGCTGGTCAGCTCCCGGTAGGTGCCCTGGCTGGGGAACCAGGCCTCGATGTCGTACTTGCGCGCCGCGCTGGTGCCCAGGTCGCCGGCGGCGATGTCGACGACCCGGTAGGGCAGCTCCAGGGCCTGCAGGAACTCCTCCTCCCAGGCCAGCAGCCGCAGGTGCTCGGTGGCGGCCTCCTCCGGCCGGCAGAAGCTGAACATCTCAACCTTGTCGAACCAGTGCACGCGGATGATGCCGCGGGTGTCCTTGCCGTAGGAGCCGGCCTCGCGGCGGAAGCAAGAGGACCAGCCGGCGTAGCGCAGCGGCCCCGCGGACAGGTCGAGCACCTCGTTGCTGCGCATCCCGGCCAGCGCGACTTCCGACGTGCCCACGAGGTAGAGGTCGTCGCGCTCGACGCGGTAGACCTCCTCGTCGTGCTCGCCGAGGAAGCCGGTGCCCTCCATCGCCTCCGGGCGCACCAGCGCGGGGGCGACGACGGGGGTGAACGCGGCCGCGACCGCCTGGCCGATCGCCAGCTGGGCCAGGGCGAACTCCAGCAGCGCGCCGGGGCCGGTGAGGAAGTAGAACCGGGCGCCGGAGACCTTGGCCCCGCGCTCCATGTCGATCGCGCCGAGGCCCTCCCCGATCTCCAGATGGTCGCGCACCGGGAAGTCGTAGCAGGGCACCTCGCCCACGGTGCGCAGGGTCACCGCGTCGTCCTCACCGCCGGGCGGGACGCCGTCGTGCACGACGTTGGGGATGCGCAGGTGCGCCTCGCGCAGCGCGGCGTCGGCCGCCCGCTCGGCTTCCTCGGCCTCCTTGACCTCGGCGGCCAGCGCCCGGGCCCGCTCCAGGACGGCGGGCCGCTCCTCCGGGGCCGCCTTCTTCACCGCCTGCGAGGCGGCCTTCTGCTCCGCGCGCAGGTCGTCGGCGCGCTTGACCGCCTCGCGGCGCGCGGCGTCGGCGGCGAGCAGCTCGTCGACCCGGGAGTCGTCGGCGCCGCGGGCTCGCTGGCTGGCCCTGACGAGGTCGGGGTGCTCACGCACCAGGCGCAGGTCGATCACTGCTCGATCGTAGGTGGCGAGCCTCCGGAGGCCCCGCCGCGCGTCCGGGACGGCAGATGGGCGGCGAGGAACATCTCCACCGCCGGGTCGACGAGCCGGCGCCACCGGTCGCCGCCCGGATCGTTGCTCAGCTGCTGCGTGGCGAGTCCGCTGATCAGCGCGGTCCAGAGGTCGACCTGCTCCGGGGCACCGACGCCGGCTGCGGACAGGACCTCCGCCAGCCGGTCGAGGGCCTCGCGGGCCAGGGCGTACGAGGGCTCGGAGGGCTCGAACCCGGGGACGGTGCGCAGGAACAGCAGCTGGTGGCGGGGCGGGTCCTCGATGCAGAACTCGACGAAGGACCTCGCGCCGGTGCGGAGCGCCTCCGCGGGCGACAGCCGGCGGGCCTGGACTCCGGCGATCACGGCGTCGGTGCGGCGCAACAGCTCCGCGTTGCCCTCGGCGAACATCGCGTCGTACAAGGCGTTCTTGCTGTCGAAGTAGACGTACAGCGACGGGGCACGCATGCCCACCGCGCCGGCCACGTCGCGCAGCGACCAGCCGCCGAGACCGCGCTCGCGCGCCAGCCGCCAGGTGGCCTCGAGGATCTCCCGCTTCGTCGCGGCGTGCCGGTCCGCCCGGCGATCACGGCCCTGCACCGTCTCCGTCACGACAGAGACCCTAACACCGTTAGGATTCCTCTTGACAGTCGGGATTCCCGCGAGCAGGGTTCCTAACGTCGTTAGGCAGAGACTCACATGGAGGCGACGATGACATCGCTCCCCCTCTCCGCGCGCACCGGCGTGGTGCCCGCCGGCGAGGCGACGCCGCTGCTCGAGGGCCGGCTCGGCGCCCTGCTGCTGGCCGGGCGCGCCGACACCGCCGGCGGCCCCGCGTTCGTCGTCCACGACCTCGCGCCGCGGGCGCTCGGCAGTCCGGTTCACACGCACCGGCACGAGGACGAGTGGTCCTTCGTGCTCGCCGGCGAGGTCGGCGTGCAGGTCGCCGGCGCGACGTCCGTCGCCGGCCCCGGCGACCTGGTGCTCAAGCCGCGCGGCGTGCCGCACGCGTTCTGGAACGCCGGCGACGCCCCTGCCCGGTTCCTCGAGGTCATCACGCCCGGGGGTTTCGAGGGCTACTTCACGGCGCTGGGCGAGGTGCTGGCCGTCGACGGTTCGCCGGACCTGGCTCGCGTGGCCGCCGTCGCCCAGGAGTTCGGCCTCGACGTCGACCCGGCCTCGGTGCCGCGGCTGGCGCAGGAGCACGGGCTGGTCCTGGCATGAGCGCGACCACCCGCACCGGGACGGAGCAGCCGATGCGCCACCGCGACTGGATGGCCGCAGCCGAGGAGGAGTACCGCCGGCTCGGCACCCTGCTCGCCCAGCTGACCGACGAGGGGTGGCGGCGTCCCACGGACTGCGCCGAGTGGGACGTGCACAACGTCGTCGCCCACCTCGTGGGAGCCGCCGAGTCGACGGCGCGCGTGCGGGAGATGCTGCGCCAGCAACGGGTGGGCCGGCGGCTGCGGCCCGGCGAGCCGGACGTCGACGGCATGAACGCGGTGCAGGTGCAGGAGCGGGCCGACGTGCCACCGGCGCAGCTGGTGCGCGACCTGGCCGACGCCGGCGCGCGAGGCCTCCGGGCCCGCCGGCGGCTCCCACCCCGCTGCGCGCATTCCCGGTGCCGTTCGGGCCGCCGCTGGGCACCCGGCCCCTGGGGTACCTGACCGACCGCATCTACACCCGCGACGCCTGGCTGCACCGGGTCGACCTCTGCCGCGCGACCGGCCGGCCACTGCATCTCACCGCCGACCACGACGGGCGGATCGTCGCCGACGTCGTGACGGAGTGGTCCGGCGCGCACGGGCAGCCGTACCGGCTGACGCTGACCGGCCCGGCCGGCGGCTCGTGGTCCCGGGGCACGGACGGCGAGGCCCTGGAGCTCGACGCCGTCGAGTTCTGCCGGATCCTCTCCGGCCGGGCTCCCGGAACGGGACTGCTCGCCTGGAGCGTGCCGTTTTGACCTGCATCGTGGCCCTGTCCAGGTCGCCCTCCGGACGACCTGGGCCGGTGGCCGTGCCGGAGTCGCGCCGGCCCCTCGACGACCGCCTGCGGGACAATGGGCCCATGCGCTTCCTCGGCGGCACGCGGCCGGCCCACGACCTCACCTACGCCGACGTGTTCATGGTGCCCAACCACTCCACCGTGGGCTCCCGGCTCGAGGTCGACCTGACCACCCCGGACGGGGTGGGGACGACGATCCCGGTCGTCGTCGCCAACATGACGGCGATCTCCGGACGGCGGATGGCCGAGACCGTGGCCCGCCGCGGTGGCCTCGCCGTGCTGCCGCAGGACATCCCGGCCGACGTCGTCGGCGAGGTCGTGGCGTGGACCAAGGCCCGCCACCCGGTGTACGACACCCCGATCACCCTGTCGCCCAACTCCACCGTCGCCGACGCGCTGGCGCTGCTGACCAAGCGGGCGCACGGCATCGTGGTCGTCGTCCAGGACGGCGTCCCGGTCGGCGTCGTGACCGACGGCCAGTGCCAGGGCGTGGACCGCTTCACCCAGCTGTCGCAGGTCATGACCGAGGACCCGCTCACCATCCCCGCCGGCACCGACCTGCCGAAGATCTTCGACGTCCTCTCCGGGGAGCGGGTCAGCGCGGCCCCGGTGGTCGACGGCGACCGGCTGGTCGGCGTCATCACCCGCAAGGGCGCGCTGCGCTCGGCGCTCTACCAGCCGGCGGTCGACGCCCGGGGCCGGCTGCTCACCTCCGCGGCCGTCGGCATCAACGGCGACGTCGCCGGCAAGACCGCGGCGCTGCTGGCCGCCGGGGTCGACGTGCTCGTCGTCGACACCGCGCACGGCCACCAGGAGAAGGCCGTCGACGCGGTCCGCGCCGCCCGCTCGGTGGCCGGGTCGTCGACTCCGGTCGTTGCCGGCAACGTGGTCACCGCCGAGGGCACCCGCGACCTGGTCGAGGCCGGGGCGGACGTCGTCAAGGTCGGCGTGGGCCCCGGCGCGATGTGCACCACGCGGATGATGACCGGTGTCGGCCGGCCGCAGTTCTCCGCCGTCGAGGAGTGCGCCGCAGCCGCGCGCGCCCTGGGCAGGCATGTGTGGGCCGACGGCGGCGTGCGGCACCCGCGCGACATCGCGCTTGCCCTGGCCGCCGGCGCGGCGAACGTGATGGTCGGCTCCTGGTTCGCCGGCACCTACGAGAGCGCCGGCGACATCCACGACGACGGCTCGGGCCGGCTGTACAAGGAGTCCTTCGGCATGGCCTCGGCGCGGGCGGTCAAGGCCCGGACGGCGGCCTCCTCCGGCTTCGACCGCGCCCGCGCGGGCCTGTTCGAGGAGGGCATCTCCTCGTCGCGGATGTACCTGGACCCGGCCCGGCCGGGCGTGGAGGACCTGGTCGACCAGATCGTCGCCGGGGTGCGCTCGGCCTGCACCTACGCCGGCGCCCGCACGGTCGATGAGCTGCACGAGCGCGCAGTGCTGGGGGTGCAGAGCTCCGCCGGCTACGAGGAGGGCCGCCCGCTGCCGACCTCCTGGTGAGGCCGCTCCCCCTCCCCGTCTTCGAGGGCCTGGTCGCCGACGCCCTCGACCAGGTCCCGCCGGAGCTCATGGCGCTGCTGGACAACGTCGTCGTCCTGGTGGAGGACCGCAACGCCGACGAGCCCGACCTCCTCGGGTTGTACGAGGGGTACGCGCTGACCGAGCGCGGCTGGGAGTACGGCGGCGCGCTGCCCGACCGGATCATGGTCTACCGCGAGGCGATCTGTGACATCTGCTCGACCGCCGAGGAGGTGGTCGAGGAGGTGACGATCACCGTCGTCCACGAGATCGCGCACCACTTCGGCATCGACGACGAGCGCCTGCACGAGCTGGGCTGGAGCTGACGGCGATTTCCGCGGAAACCGCCGCGTACCGTGACCTCCCGTGGCTGAGGGCAAGGGCAGCGGGCTGCCGATCAAGATGCTGCACGACCGCATCCTGGTGGCGCTGCGGCGGGAGGACGGCGAGCGGCGGTCCACCGGCGGCATCCTCATCCCGGCGACCGCCCAGGTGGCCAAGCGGCTGGTGTGGGGCGAGGCGCGCGGCGTCGGCGGGAGCGTGCGCCAGGTCAAGGTCGGCGACCAGGTGCTCTTCTCCCCCGAGGACCAGCACGAGGTCGAGGTGCACGGCGAGGAGCTGATCATCCTGCGGGAGCGGGACGTGCACGCCGTCGCGGCGGAGCGGATCGAGGAGACCACCGGCCTCTACCTGTAGAGGCATAGGAGGCAATACCTACGTCCGAAGACCCCGAGACGTAGGTATTGCTTCCTATGCCTGGTCCCGGACGGCGCGGGCGTGGCGCACGGTCACCTCGGTCATCTCGGTGAGGAAGCGGCGGACGACGGCGAGCTCGTCATCCGCGTAGCCGGCCATCGCGGCGACCAGGTCCCGCTGCAGGCCGCCGACAGCCCCCTGCTGCCACTGCTGGTCATCGCCACCGCCGGCCTCGCACTGACCGCGGCCAACGCCGTCGCCTTCCTGCTCGCCGACGCCGGCGTCATCAGGGTGAACGGGCAGAGCCAGGGCATCGCCGCGATCCTCGTGGTCGGCGCCGCCACCGACTACGGCCTGCTGCTGGTCGCCCGCTTCCGCGAGGAACTTCGCCGGGGGCGCTCGAAGTACACCGCCGTGCGGACCGCGCTGCACCGGTCCTGGGAGCCGATCGTCGCGTCGGGGGCAACCGTCGTCCTGGGCGTGCTGTGCCTGCTCCTCTCCGACTTCGGGGGCAACCGCGGCATGGGGCCCATCTCGGCCGTCAGCGTCACCCTGGCGGTCCTCGCGGCGCTCACCTTCCTGCCGGCGGTGCTCACGCTGCTCGGCCGGGCCGCCCTCTGGCCGTTCCTCCCGCGGTACGGCAGCAAGCCCAGGCCCGGGCGGGGCTGGCAGCGGGTGGCCGGGTTCGTCGGCCGCCGGCCCCGCGCCGTGCTCGCCGGGAGCCTCGCGGCACTGGTCGCCGCCGCGGTCTTCGCGCCCACCTACGAAGCCGGGGGCATCCCGATCTCCGACGCCATCCAGGGCGAGTCCAACGGGGTCGCCGGCCAGGAGGCGCTGGGCCGGCACTATGCCGCCGGGGCCGGGAGCCCGACGATCGTCGTCACGCCGGAGCAGAGCTGGCGCGACGTCGCCGCCGTCGCCTCGCAGACCCGCGGTGTCGCCGCCGTCGTCCCGTTCACGGGCGGCCCGCCGCAGGCCGGCGCGCCACCGGTTACCGTGGACGGACTGGTCCGTCTCGACGTGACCCTGGCCGTCGCACCCGACAGGACGGCGGCGATGGACACCGTCGGAGAGCTGCGGACGGCGCTGGACGCGGCCGATCCCGCCGCCGCCGTGGGCGGGGAGACCGCCAGCAACCTCGACGCGCAGCAGACCGCCACCCGGGATCTCCGCGTGATCGTGCCGAGCGTGCTCGCCGTCATCACGGTCGTCCTGGCGCTGCTGCTGCGCGCGCTGGTGGCGCCGCTGCTCCTGATCGCCACGGTCGTGCTCAGCGTGGGGGCGACGGTGGGCGTCGCGGCCCTGCTCTTCGACGGCGTCTTCGGGTTCCCCGGCAGCGACCCCGGCATCCTGCTGATCGCCTTCGTGTTCCTCGTCGCCCTGGGGATCGACTACAACATCTTCCCGAGCTCGAACTGGTTCGACCCCTTCTCTAGTTGATCATCGTCCGCGTGACCGGTTCCACGGCGTGCCGCACCGGGTGTCGTGCACGCAGACGATGATCAACAACTCAGGGCCGCGGGTCACACCCGGCCGGCGCGCACCTGCTCCAGCCAGCCGGCCGCCTCGCCGAACGCCGCGTCGGTCGAGACCGGCGTCACCGGCTTGTTCTCCCGGCCGTCCGCGCGCGGATAGGACCCGAGGAAGCGCAGGTCGTCGCACACCCGGTGCAGGGCCGACAACGCCTCCCCCACCCGGGCGTCGGCGACGTGCCCCTCGCAGTCGAGGGAGAAGGAGTAGACGCCCAGCCGCTCGCGGGTCGGCCGTGACTCGATGCGGGTCAGGCTGATGCCGCGGACGGCGAACTCGCCCAGCAGGTCCAGCAGCGCTCCGGTGCGGTCCCCGACGACGGCGACCAGCGAGGTCTTGTCGTTGCCGGTCGGCGCGGGCAACGGACCCGGGGGCGCGACCAGCACGAACCGGGTCACCGCTCCGGGACGGTCGGCGATGTCGTCGGCGAGCGCGGTGAGCCCGTACCGCTCGGCGGCGATCGGGGCGCACACCGCGGCGTCGTGCTCGCCGGCGGCGACCTGGCGGGCGGCCTCCGCGGTGGAGGTGGCCGGCAGCGGGACGACGCCGGGCAGCAGCTGGGCCAGCCGGCCGGCGGTCTGCGCCAGCGCGTGCGGGTGGCTGGCCACCGAGCCGACGTCGGACAGCGCCGTCCCCGGGCGGCCGGCGAGGACGAAGGAGACCGTCAGGAACACCTCGCGGGTGATCAGCAGCGGGTCGCCGTCGGCCAGGCCGTCCATGGTCGCCGGCACGGACCCCTCGACGGAGTTCTCCAGCGGGACGAGCGCGGCGTCGGCGTCCCCCGACCGGACGGCGGCCAGCGCGGCCGGCACCCCGACGGCGGGCTGCCGGACCCCCTGCGCGGCACCAACGGCACTGATCAGGGCCGATTCCGTGAAGGTACCCTCGGGCCCGAGATAGGCGTACCGCGTCGGAGGCGTCCCAGGCATCCGACGAGGGTAGTGCGGTCGGGCGAGGGCGGAGGCCCCGCCCGGGGGGAGCTGCCACGCTGGTCGCCGGGCCCGTGGCCGTGCAGCGGCCGGACACCGTCGTTGGAGGGATGCGTGGCTCCCGGCCCCGACCGCACCGACGAGGGTGACCTCGACGGTGCGCTGTGGCGTCTGCTGTCCGCGAGCGACCGGGACGACCCCGCCGCCTTCACCGCCGAGCACGACCGCGCGGCCGGGGCCCTGGAGGCCGCGACCGACCCCCGCTGGATCGCCTGGCGCCACGCGCTGGCCGCCCGTCGCGCCCTGGTCGACGGCGACCGCGAGGCCGTCACCGCCGGGGTGTCCGCGGCCCGCGACGCCCTGGGCCGGTGCCTGCCGTGCGCGCAGACCGCGCTGACGCTGGCCTACCTGGCGCACGTGGAGGTGGCCGCCGACCACGTCGACGCGGCGATGATGCTGGCCATCGACGCCGGCCTGCTGGCCGAGACGGCGGCGGCCGACGGGCCCTCCCGCGCACTGCACCAGGCCCACCTGTGGCTCTCGGTGACCCTGGCCACCCTCGACCTGGAGGAGCTCGCCGTCGCGCAGGCGCTGCAGGGCTCCCGGGTGGCCGACGAGCTGCCGGGCGTCGCCGACCGCTGGCGGCTGCTGCAGCTGTGCGCCCAGCAGTACGCCGAGCTGGCGCAGACGCTGCACCGCCGCGGCCAGGCCCGGCGCACCCGCGAGCTGGCCGGGACGGCGGTGGCCTGCGCGGAGGCCGCCCGCGCCCTGGACTGGGAGGCCGAGCCGGTCGACCAGGACCTGCTCGACGTCGTCCAGGCGTGGGCGATGGCCGGCCACGGCGAGGTCCAGGACTCGATCGGCCCGATGCGCCGCGCGCGCAAGCGGGCGCACCGCGACGGCGGCACCTGGCTACGCGGCTACGCCGACCTGGTGCTGGCCCGGCTGCTGACCCGGCTGGCCCGCACCGAGTCCGGCGGCGGGCACGACGCCGAGGCCACCGACCTGCTGGTCGACGCCGCCGGGGCCTTCGCCGCCAGTGGCGACCGCCGCCGCTACCGCCAGTGCCTGCTGGAGCTGGGCCAGGGCACCGCGGCGATGGGCCGCCCGGCCGAGGCGCTGCACTGGCTGGAGGCCTACCGCGCCGACACCAGCCGGGCGCACGCCCGCGGCCGGGAACTGTGGGCCGAGATGTTCGTGCGGCGCAGCCGGCTGCGCGAGGCCGAGCGGCAGACCGCGCACCTGCGCCGGGTCGCCCTGGAGGACCCGCTCACCGGGCTGGGCAACCGGCGCAACGCCGAGCGCCGGCTGGGCAGCATGCGCGGCGGCCCCGATCCCGTGTCGCTGGCGGTCGTCGACATCGACCGGTTCAAGGCGGTCAACGACGACACCTCCCACTCCCACGGCGACGAGGTGCTGCGCCGGGTGGCCGACCTGCTGCGCGAGCACAGCCGCACGGGCGACGAGGTGTACCGGTGGGCCGGTGACGAGTTCCTCGTCGTCCTGCCGACGGCGACCGAGGCCCAGGCGCTGGCGGCCGTCGACCGGCTGCGCGCCGCGGTGGCCGACGCCGACTGGGGCGACCTGCAGCTGCCGCAGCCGGTTACGGTGAGCATCGGCGTGGCCACCGCGCCGGCGTCCGCGGATGAGCCGCTGGGCTGGCGGTCGCTGTTCGACACCGCCGACCTGCACCTGTTCACCGCCAAGCGCGGCGGCCGCAACCGGGTGCGCGCCCACGGCGGCCGGGCCGGGGACGGCGCCCCGTGACGGCGCACGCCCGGTGGGGCGGCTGGGACGGGACGGACGGGAGTGCATCCGACGCCCGGCGTGCCCCCCGTCCGGTCCTCGATTCCGTTGACAACGGCGTGCACAGTGCGCTCGTGCCTCCCGGAGCCCTGTACCGCCGGGTGACCGCCGCCCTGAACAACTGGCAGCTCGACGACGCCGAGGAGCTGCTGGCCGACACCGGCACGGAATCCCCCTACGCCGCACCCGCCCCGCGCGGCGAGGCACCCGACCGCCCCGCCGACCTGGGCCGGGCCTGGGCCGACACGCTGCGCGCCGAGCTGCTCGTGCGCCGGCTCCGACAGGCCGGCTTCACCCTGGTCGGCGACCCGGTCGAGCCCGCGCCCGAGCCGGCCGCCGCGGACGTGCTCGACCTGCACGCCGGCGTGGCCGAGCTGATCGACGGGACCCCGTCCGGCACCGGGGACGGCGACCCGCGCGCCGAGTCGGCGTCGCACGCCGCGCTGGCCATCGCGCTGGTGCGCTCGGCGAAGGCCGCCTTCGACGCCACCGAGGACGAGCTCCAGCGCGCCGCCGGACTGGCCCGGCACGCTCGCATCGAGCTGCTCTCCCGCCGCACCGACGCCGCCATGGACGAGGCGGTGGAGGCGGCCAGCCTGCTCGACCCCGCCCTGCCGCCCTCCGCGCTGCTCGTGCAGACGCTCAGCACCCTCGCCGGTGTGCTCGCCGACCTCGAGCTGATGCCGCTGGCCCTGGACTACCAGCGGCGGGCGCACGCGACCGCGGTGGCCGCCGCCGCTGCCCCGGGGGCGCTGCGCTCGGAGGACGGCGACCCCGAAGTCCTGGTCGCCCGCTCGGCCACCGGCCTGGGTGAGCTGTGCGCCGAGCTCGGGGAGGCGCTGCTCGACGACGGCGACCCGGACGCGGCCGAGCCGCACTTCGCCGAGGCGCGCGCACTCGCCGAGCAGGTGCTGGCCCTGCTGCCGCCGGAGTCCGCCGAGGCGGTCCTGGCCGCACAGGTGGTGCACGGCTGGGCGCTGGTGGGCCTGCGGGAGCACGCCGCGGCCGTGGGCCCGCTGCGGGCCGCCGTCCGCGCGACCGCCACCGGCGACCGCATGCTGCACACCGCCGCGCTGCTCGCCCTGGGCCGCGCGCTGCGCCGGCAGGACGACGGCTCCGGCGCCGACGACCAGCTGGCCCGGGCCCTCGCCGCGGCGACCGAGCACGGTCTGGCGCGGCTGCGCCGGGCCGCGCTGCGCGAGCTGTGCACGCTGCACGCCGAGCTGGATGACGCCGACCGGGCGCTGCCCTACCTGCAGGCCTACCTGGCCGACGAGCTCGACCGCGTCGACGAGCGGCGCACCCGCTGGGTGGAGCTGTTCGGCCGGCGGAAGAGCCTGCTGGAGACCGAGCGGGCCGCCGGGCAGCTGCGCCGGCAGGCCTACGAGGACCCGCTCACCCACCTGCCGAACCGGCGCTACGCCGAGGCGACCCTCGACGGGCTGCTGAGCACCGGGGCCGCACCGGCCCTGGCCGTCGTGGACGTCGACCGGTTCAAGGAGGTCAACGACGCCATCGGCCACGCCGGCGGCGACGAGGTCCTGCGCCGACTGGCCGAGATCCTGGTGGCTGGGTGCCGCGACACCGACGAGGTCTGCCGCTGGGCCGGCGACGAGTTCGTCGTCCTGCTCCCGGACACCACCGCCGAGCAGGCCGAGCGCGCGCTGGAGCGCTGCCGCCGCGCGATGGCCGCCGTCGACTGGGTCGAGCTGGGGCTGACCGCTCCGGTGACGATCAGCGTCGGCATCGCCTCGGCGACCCGGGGCGACGACCGGCGCACGCTGTTCGCCGCCGCCGACGGCGTCCTCTACGACGCCAAGCGCACCGGCCGCGACCGCGTCGTCCGGTTGTCGGCGGTCACCCAGACCCGCGCCGCCAACGCCCCGTCCGGCGCGCCTGGGACGGCTGTGACGGACGAGTCCTCCCGGGACGACACGACCCCGACGGGCTCCCCCGAGGCAGCCGCGGCGGCCCCTAGGGTCCCTGCCGTGCAGCCTTCCCCGCTGACCGACCCCCCCGGCGTGACCAGCGGTTTCGCCGCTCTCCTCGTCGAGCCGACCGACCCGCCGCTGGGCCTGGGCAGCACCGCCGAACCGGCCCTGGCCCCGGTTCCGCCGGCCGTCGAGCCGCCCGCCGAGGCGCCCGCCCCGCCGGCCGCGCCGGCGCGTGGG
>JALYNA010000138.1 GCA_030773455.1 Actinomycetota bacterium | reverse complement strand
CGATGCGCGCCCGGGAGCTCGGCCGGCACGGCGTCGTCGTCGGCGACCGGGTGCGGCTGGTGGGCGACACCAGTGGGCGGCCGGACAGCCTCGCCCGCATCGTCGTCATCGAGGACCGGACGACGTCCCTACGCCGCACCGCCGACGACACCGACCCCACCGAGCGGGTGGTGGTGGCCAACGCCGACCAGCTGGTCATCGTCACCGCGGTCACCGACCCCGACCCCGCGCTGGGGTTCCTCGACCGCTGCGTGGTGGCCGCCTACGCCGGCGGGCTGGAGCCGCTGCTCTGCCTCACCAAGACCGACCTGGCCAGTCCGCAGCCGCTGCTGGACCGCTACGCGGGCCTGGACGTCGGCGCCGTCCCGATGTCGCGGGAGGCGCCGCTGGACGCGCTGCTGGATCGGCTGGACGGCCGGATGAGCGTGCTGGTCGGCCAGTCCGGCGTCGGCAAGTCCACGCTGGTGAACCGACTGGTCCCCGACGCCGACCGGGCCACCGGCGACGTGAGCAAGGTCGGCAAGGGCAGGCACACCTCGTCCTCGGCGGTGCTGCTGGACCTGCCCGGCGGCGGCATGGTCATCGACACCCCCGGCATCCGCTCGCTGGGCCTTGCGCACGTGACCGCCGAGGACGTCGTCGCGGCGTCCGACGACGTCGCGGAGGCCGCGATCGACTGCCCGCCCGGCTGCGGGCACACCGCCGAGGACCCGGACTGCGCGCTGGACGCCTGGGCCGACGCGGGCCCCCCGGCTCGCCGGGAGCGGCTGGAGAGCCTGCGCCGGCTGCTGGACGCCGTCGGCCAGCTCGGCCCCGGCTACTGACCCTGGGGAGACCCCGTGGAACAGCACGTCCACTTCACGACCCTGTCCACCGCGGATCTGGACGCCGCCCGGCGCTTCTACGTCGAGGGTCTGGGCTGGCGACCCCTGCTCGACGTCCCCAGCGAGATCGTCTTCTTCCAGGTCGCCCCGCGCACCGTGCTGGCCTTCTTCGAGGCCGGCAAGTTCGCTCAGGACCTGGGCACCGGTCCGGCCCGGCCGGCGGTCTCCGGCGTGACGCTGGCCCACAACGTGGCCGACCGGGACGCCGTCCGGGCGCTGGTGGACGCCATGACCGCGGCCGGTGGCACGGTGCTCACCGCGCCGGAGGAGGGCGCCTTCGGCGGGGTCTTCCACGCGCTGGTGGCCGATCCCAACGGCGTCGTCTGGGAGGTCGCGCACAACCCCGGCTGGTCGGTCGACGCCGACGGCACCGTCCGGCTCGGCTAATGCCGCGGCCGTTGAGGTCGTGGCCCTGATGGGTCGTCGAGACCCGTGCCGACGCCGGTCGGCGGTTGGGTGTCAGGCGTTCCCGCGGGAAGGCCGGGGACCCTCACGCCACGGCGACCAGCTGCCCGTCCCGGCCGGCGTTCTCGGCGGCGAGGCGGCGTTCGAGGTCGCGGTTGGCCAGCAGGACGCCGACCACGTAGCCGAGGTCCATCGGCTCGCCGTTGACGGGCAGGGCGTCGGGCAGGTCCGGTGCCTGGTCGGGGAAGAGCAGCCGGGTGATCGACGCGGCGGGGGCCGCGTCGACCGGGTCGTGGGCCGAGCGGGGCGGCTCGGTCGTGACCGGACGGCGGGCGACGGCACGGTCGAGGGGCCAGACGCCGATGAAGGCGGCGCCCTCGGCCTGGGTCGCCGGGTCGGCCAGTCCGGCCAGTCCGGTGCGGTAGGCGGCGTTGGCGGTGCCCCACACCCGGCACCCGTCGGGGGTGGTGACCACGAGCCGGCCGTCGTGACGGGACACGATCAGGTCCAGATCGTGGACCAGTCCGTGGTCGGTGTCGCACAGCAGCACCATGTTGGCCACGTCGGTCGCCCCGCCGTGCAGCCAGTGCCGCAGGTGGTGGGCGTGCAAGCGCTCGATGCGGGTCTCCCCGTGCAGCCGGGGCGAGCGCAGCCGCCGTCGCGGCGGTACAGCGCCCGGCGTTGCGCCCGAGTGGCGAAGCGCCGCGTACGGCCG
>JALYNA010000137.1 GCA_030773455.1 Actinomycetota bacterium | reverse complement strand
GTGGCGGCCCGCGGGCGGCCGGCCGCCTCCGCCGGTCCCCCCGGCGGTGCGACCGGACGGCGGACGGCGGACCGAGCCGCTGCGCGGCCCGACCGGTGAGGTCTCGTCGTGGGGAGGCACGCAGGGCCCCTCTCTGGCTCGGGTCTCGGTGGGCGCAGACGGACCGCGTCCGGCGCCCAGGGTGGCGTCTCCTGCTGTACCAGCGGGGCCGACCCGCGGCACAGCGACGCCCAGCTGTCTCAACAACCACGCGGGGCATCCCCTGTTCCCCGTGTGACGCGTACTACTCCGTGGCCGCCCGCCGCCGCGTCCGCCGCGGCTGGCGACCAGGGTCCGGCTCGGCTCCCAGGACGTAGGAGCAGTCCAGGTGGTTCCACCCGCAACCGCGGCACACCTGGACGGCGTAGACGGAGAACTCCTCCTGCATGGCGTCCATCCGGGCGAGCTCGGTCTGCGTCTTCGCCTGGCCGGCCGTGGGGCCGAGGTGCTCCCCGTAGACGTAACTCACCAGCGTGAGCCGTTCCTTGCGGCACACCGGGCAGGCGACGTCGGTCGGCTCACCGTGGTACCGGGCCGCCCGCGTGAGGTACGGACTGGCGTCGCAGACCTCGAACAGCCCCGTACGGCCGGCGTGCACGTCGGCGAGGACGGCTCGCCGCTGCAGCGAGTAGTCCACGACGGATCGACGTCCGGGCACGGCGCCAATGTACGCACCGCCGGGGACACCGGAAGGCGTCCGAGCACGTCGGGACGCCGTTCCGCCACCGTCGATTCGCCTACCGTACACCCGTCGATGTATCGTCTCGATACATCGATGCGTCGGACGGGGAGGAGGGCGACGTGCTCGAGTTCGCCATCCTCGGCCTGCTGCACCAGTCGCCTATGCACGGTTACGAGCTGCGCAAGCAGCTGGCCCAGGTGCTCGGGGGGCTGCGCAGCATCTCGTACGGCTCGCTCTATCCGGCGCTCAAGCGGCTGCACGCAGCCGGTTACGTCACCACCGACGAGCCGGATCCGCGCGCGCCACTCCCGGCGGACGCCCCGCCGCTCACCGGCCGACGGGGCAAGGTGGTCTACACCATCACCGCCGAGGGCAAGGAGCGCTTCCACGAGCTGGTCGGCCAGGCCAGCCCGGAGTCCTACGACGACGGTGGGCTCTTCGGCGTCCGCCTGGCGTTCTTCCGGCACACCGCCGCCGACGTCCGGCTGCGGATCCTCGAGGGCCGCCGCCGCACCGTCGAGCGGCAGCGCGAGGGCCTGCGGGCCTCGCTGAGCCGCACCCGGGAGCGCCTGGACCGCTACACCCTCGAGCTCCAGCGGCACGGCCTGGACTCGGTCGACCGCGAGGTCCGCTGGCTGGCGGAACTCATCGACCGCGAGCTGACCGACAGCCGGCGGCGTCGCGACGACGGCGCCGACCCCGGGGAGCCCCTCGCACCTCCGGGGCAGGCGCCTCCGGGAGAAGCGCCCCCGGGTATGACGTCGCCGCACCCCTGACCAGCCCCGTCCCCGAACGACCGGCGGGAGAGCATCCGCGCCCGCCATCCCCCCAGCAGGACCGTCCGCGGTCCGCGTCCACCGACCGCACGCGGTCTGCGAAGAAGGAGTTCTCCATGGGAGCCGTCAAGGTCGCCATCGTCGGCGTCGGCAACTGCGCCGCCTCGCTGGTGCAGGGTGTCCAGTACTACCGCGACGTCGACGAGACGACGTCGGTGCCGGGCCTGATGCACGTCCGCTTCGGCGAGTACCACGTCGGCGACGTGGAGTTCGTCGCCGCGTTCGACGTCGACGCCAAGAAGGTCGGCCGCGACCTCTCCGAGGCCATCGTCGCCAGCGAGAACAACACCATCAGCATCTGCGACGTCCCCCCGCTGGGCGTGCCCGTGCAGCGCGGCACCACCCTCGACGGGCTGGGCCGTTACTACCGCGAGGTGGTCGAGGAGTCCGACGAGGAGCCGGTGGACGTCGTCGCGGCACTCCGCGAGGCGCGAGCCGACGTCCTCGTCTGCTACCTCCCGGTCGGCTCCCAGCAGGCCGCGGAGTTCTACGCCCAGTGCGCGCTGGACGCCGGCGTGGCCTTCGTCAACGCGCTGCCGGTCTTCATCGCCGGCACCAAGGAGTGGGCCGACAAGTTCACCGCGGCGGGCGTCCCGATCGTCGGTGACGACATCAAGAGCCAGGTCGGCGCCACCATCACCCACCGCGTGCTGGCCAAGCTCTTCGAGGACCGCGGAGTCCAGCTGGACCGCACGATGCAGCTCAACGTCGGCGGCAACATGGACTTCAAGAACATGCTCGAGCGCGAGCGGCTGGAGTCCAAGAAGATCTCCAAGACCCAGTCGGTGACCAGCCAGATCGGCCGTGACATGGGTGCCGGCAACGTGCACATCGGCCCGTCGGACCACGTGCCGTGGCTCAGCGACCGCAAGTGGGCATACGTGCGCCTCGAGGGCCGCGCGTTCGGCGACGTCCCGCTGAACCTGGAGTACAAGCTTGAGGTCTGGGACTCCCCCAACTCCGCCGGCATCATCATCGACGCCGTCCGCGCGGGGAAGATCGCCAAGGACCGCGGGATCGGTGGCCCGATCCTCTCCGCGTCGTCCTACTTCATGAAGAGCCCGCCGGTGCAGTACAGCGACAGCGAGGCCCGGGACGCCGTCGAGGCGTTCATCCGGGGCGACGTCGAGCGCTAGCGGCCGCCCTGCAGGGTCCCGCCGCGAGCGTGCGAGCGGTGGGGGGCAGGGTGGTCCTTACACCCTCGTAGAAGGACCCTGCAGGAAGGCCGTTCCAGCTCACGCGACCGGGCCCGTCCCCCGCAAGGGGGCGGGCCCGGTCGCGTGTCGGGGCGCCCGCGTGGGACGCCGTCAGCGGTCCGCGCGGATGCCTAGGCTGCCCGCATGCCCGCGCACCGCCGTCCGCTGCTCCCCGCGCTGGGGCTGGCGCTGGCGCTGCTGGCGGGCTGCTCCGGCGCCGAGGAGCGGGTGGAGGGGGCGCCGGTGACCGAGGAGGAGGCCGACCTCCTAGCAGGGCTGCTGGCCGACAACCACGACCGGGGCGGCGCGGACTTCGTGGTCACCGCCCCCTACGGCCGGGACACGGTGCTCATCCTCACCGGGGAGGTCGACCTCGCCGGCGGGGCCGGCCGGGCGCAGGCGGTCACCTCCTACGGCGACGACCGGCCCGACGACACCCGCACGCTGTTCTTCACCGCCGACGAGCTGTGGTTCGGCGAGGTCCCGGGCCTGGCTGCGGCGCTGAGTGCCGAGGGGCTGCCCGACGCCTCCTACGTGCGCCGCCCGGTGCAGCTGGGGGAGCAGGCGCCGCTGGTCGACGTCCTCACCCAGGTGGTGCTCAACCTCTCCGCCGAGGAGCCGGACGACGCCGGCGCGTTCCGCGGCGCGGGCTACACGTGGGAGGGCGACCGCTCGATCGACGGCGAGCTGACGCAGCTCTACGCCTCAGACGCCGGCTGGTCGGTCGCGGTCGACCGGTCCACCGACCTGCTGGTGCAGTACCGCACGCCGCTGCCGGGCCAGGACTTCGAGGTGACGGTGACGCTCTCGGACCACGGGCCGCGGGAGATCACGCTGCCGGCCGAGGGGGAGTCCGTGGGCGGGGCGGCGCACCCGGAGGTGGCGGCGACCGTCGGCCTGTAGGGAAGGACCTGCTTGCTCCCCCGCCACTCGTAAGAGCTCGCGCGGGACCCTGCAGGGGGGCCGGCGGGACCCGGGACGGGGCCACGACATGGGGAAGGGGGCGGCCTCTTCCCCAGACCGCCCCCTCGACGACGTTCCTACCAGATGCCACGCCTGCGCGCACGCGGGACGCGGGGATCAGTTCGCCGACGGGTTGGCCGGCGCCGTCGATAGCACGGCGAGGCGCCCGGTCTGGCGGCCCAACACCCGGCGCCACAGTTCCGGCCCGGCCAGCTCGCTGAGCACGTCGTCCGGGCTGCCCGGCACGCAGGCCCAGGCGCCTTCGGCGAGCTCCCCGGCCAGCTGGCCCGGCGACCAGCCCGCGTAGCCGGCGAACACCCTCAGGCCCCGGACCCGGCC